>JAGWBV010000020.1:0-33913 GCA_021295715.1 Candidatus Poribacteria bacterium
AGCAGGAAGTCGACACAAACTCAAAGATCTATAGGTTTTGATAGGTTCTTTAGGTTTTGATAGGTTCTACACAACGGTGTCTAATGAGTTCTAAAATCTACCATAAAAGAAAAAGGAAAATAGATTGATAAAAATAACCTACACATGTTTACTGCTTTTTTGTGTCACTACATTTGCTTTCGGACAAAGACTACCCATGGCAATGCCGGAGGAGGTCGGTGTTTCCGCTGAGCACCTTGGGCGCATCCGCCCTGTCATGCAAAATTATGTTGATGACGGACGTATACCCGGATTTCTGACAGTCGTGGCGAGACGCGGAAAGGTCGTTCATTTTGAAACCCTCGGTATGCGAGATATTGAAAATAACAAGCCTATTGAAGCAGACACAATATTTCGTATCCATTCGATGTCGAAACCGATTACCAGTGTCGCCGTCATGATACTCTACGAAGAAGGGCATTTTCAACTTGACACGCCTGTGTCCGATTTCATCCCTGAATTTAAAAACATGAAGGTCTACACCGAGGACCAAACCGAAATCTTAGATGCCAAGAAAGCGCTAACCATCAAACATCTTCTCACACATACCGCTGGGTTAGTCTATGGATGGGGCAATGAATCGATCGATAAACGCTATCGGGAGGCGAGCCTTTTTCAGCCCGGCACGCCGCTCGGAGATTCGGTAAAGAAACTGAGCGACATTCCGCTTGCTCATGAGCCGGGTGAAAAGTGGACCTACGGTGTCTCAACGGATGTGCTCGGCTACCTTGTGGAAGTGGTGTCAGGGATGCCGTTTGAAGAATTCCTCCAAACACGACTATTTGAACCCCTCGGTATGGTGGACACCGCATTTTCAGTGCCTGTGGAGAAGGTGGACCGGTTTGCCGCAGTGTATCAACTTACGGCACAAAAGGCGGTGAAAGATGGTAAAGAAAAAGAGAAAAAAATGGATGATGATAAAGGCAAAGGAAAGGGGATCAAAGGGGATCAAAAAGAAAAAATGAAGTTGGAACGTGTTGATAAAGATCCACGACTCGCGAGCGGTGAGATCCGTTTCTTTCCAGGCGGCGGTGGCGGACTCGTCTCAACTGCTCCGGATTATTTGCGGTTTTGTCAGATGTTGCTCAACGGTGGTGAACTCGCTGGTGTCCGTATATTGGACAAAAAAACGGTCGAATTAATGCGGTATCCGCATCACGATGGTTGGTTTGGACTCGGTTTTTCCGTCGTAAATGATAAAGAATCGAAAGATACTGATGATAAAGAACCCAAAGACACACCAGAGTCGATAGGAAGTTACAGTTGGGGCGGTGCTGCTGGTACCCTCTTCTGGATTGACCCCGAAAAAGAGTTGATCGGTCTGCTCATGACGCAAGTCAGTGACGTGTCCACTTCCCACGATCAATTTAAAATGCTAACCTATCAGGCATTGTCCCGCGAGCCTCTATAGGCTTGCGCCCAGGAATAATGGCGATCAGTAATCAGCAATCAGCGAAAGACGCAAGCGTAACCGAGCGATTTTTGTTACCATACACCTCTTTACTGATTGCTGAAAACCGACTGCTGATAACTAATACAGGAGATTTTGATGGCAGTATATGAAGGATTACCGCGAGCGGTCCCGGAAGATGTCGGTATGTCAACCTCGCGGTTAGGACGTATCGCGCCGGTCATGCAAGGCTATGTTGACAACGGAAAAATCCCGTGCGCATTGACGATGATCGCGCGTGAGGGTAAACTCGTCCATTTTGAAAAGTGTGGTATGCAGGATATCGCCGCCGCTAAACCGGTGGAATTTGACACCATTTTCCGCCTCTACTCAATGACGAAGCCGATTACCAGTGTCGCCGTCATGATGCTTTACGAAGAAGGGCATTTCCAGCTCAGCACACCTGTTTCCGAATTTGTTCCCGCTTTCAAAGACATGAAGGTTTATACGGAAGATGGCAGTGCAATTGTGGATGCAGAACGTGAGGTGACAATCAAACATCTACTCACGCATACCGCTGGACTTATCTATGAAAGCGATAGGGAGGATCATCCAATCGATCAGCGATATGAAGATGCAGATCTCTACGGCGGCGACCTCGCCAATATGGTAAATAAGCTCGGAAGTATCCCGCTCCTGTACCACCCAGGGGACGCATGGAAATACGGCATGTCTACTGATATACTCGGCTACCTTGTCGGAATCGTATCGGGGATGCCGTTTGAGACGTTTTTGAAAACCCGTATTTTTGAGCCTTTAGGCATGAATGACACCGGTTTTTCAGTGCGCGTTGAAAATGCTGACCGATATTCAAAGGTGTATGAATTCGGGGAAGACGGTGAGCTTCAAGCAATTGAGAAAGTCCATGCCGCAACTGGACCGCTGAGTTTCTTCCATTCTGGTGGTGGGGGACTACAATCGACCGCGCCGGATTATCTCCGCTTCTGCCAGATGGTGCTCAACGATGGTGAACTCGATGGCGTTCGGCTCCTCGGAAGAAAAACTGTTGAACTCATCACGATGGACCATATTGCGAACCAATGGCAACCCAATCAGAGAACGGGGACCGGTTTCGGGCTTGGATTCTCCGTTGTCACGGATGTCGCTGAAACGCACACGCTCGGTTCTTTAGGTACTTGCGGTTGGGGCGGCATGGCAAGCACTACATTTTGGATTGATCCTGTGGAGGACCTGATCGGCGTTTTCATGACACAATTGGTCGGTGCCGATTCTCCCTTCCATGCCCAATTCCGGATCCTTACCTATCAGGCGATTATTGATTGAGAAGGAAAATTACCATGACTGAAAAGGGAAAAAACAGATTGAGGAAATTATTGGCTTACACATGTTTGCTGCTTTTTGGTGTCACCACACTTGCTTTCGGACAAGGATTACCGATGGCAGTGCCAGAAGCAGTCGGTGTTTCTGCCGAACGCCTTGAACGTATCCGTCCTGTCATGCAGGGGTATGTCGATGAAGGACACCTGCCCGGATTTCTAACGGTTGTAGCACGGCGCGGGAAGATTGTCCATTTTGAAACCATGGGCATGCGAGATGTTGAGGATAACAAACCGGTTGAGCCGGACACGATATTCCGCATTTATTCGATGTCGAAACCGATTACCAGCGTTGCTGTGATGATGCTCTATGAGGAGGGGCATTTTCAACTCGGCACACCCGTTTCTAAATTTATCCCTGAATTTAAAAACATGGAGGTCTACAACGAGGACCAAACTGAAATTTTGGAGACGGAGAAGGAGATGACGATCAAGCACCTCCTCATGCACACCGCAGGACTCACCTACGGGTGGGGCAATAAACCCGTTGATGAACGCTATAAGGCATCGAAAATTTTTGAACCCAACACAACGCTCGTTGATATGGTGAAAAAACTGAGTGACATTCCGCTCGTTCACGAACCGGGTGAAAGGTGGACCTATGGGGTCTCCGTTGATGTGCTCGGCTACCTTGTGGAAGTTGTGTCCGGAATGCCGTTTGAAGAATTCCTCCAAACCCGTCTCTTTGGTCCGCTCGGTATGGTAGACACCGGGTTTTCAGTGCCACCAGAGAAGGTTGACAGATACGCAGCACTGTACCGGCATAACAGGGAAGAGGGACAGAAACAACGTGTTGAAGATGCACCCCTCGCAAACGATGAGGTCAGTTTTTTCCCATCGGGTGGTGGGGGACTCGTCTCGACCGCTGCGGATTACATGCGGTTTTCTCAAATGTTGCTCAACGGCGGTGAACTCGACGGGGTCCGCATGTTAGGGAAGAAAACCGTGGAACTGATGCGGTATCCGCATCACGATGATTGGTTTGGACTCGGCTTTGCTGTTGTTACAGATAAGGAACCCCCAAACACTCTGGAATCGGTAGGGAATTTCAGTTGGGGCGGTGCCGCGGCTACCACTTTCTGGATTGACCCTGAAGAGGAATTGATCGGCTTGCTTATGACGCAGCTTCTCAATAACCCGCACCCTTTCCAACAGCAATTTAAAGTGCTGACCTATCAGGCACTCACTGAATAATGGTTGTCAGTTATCGGTTATCAGTTCTCAGTTAAGAGGGTGAACTTAAACGAGCGGAAATCCGCAGAAATACCCCGCTGACTCTCACTGCGAGGCAACACGCACATTCAGCGTTGATTCGCAAATACCTCTATCAAAAACACCTCTTACCTGACTGCTGAAAGGTTTTTTCGCAGAAAAAACTGACCTGATCGCTGACTGCTAACAGCGAATATAGGAGCTTTTAATGACATTATATGAAGGATTACCGCGCGCAGTGCCTGAAGATGTCGGTATGTCAACATCGCGGTTAGCGCGTATTAGCCCGGTCATGCAAGGCTGGGTTGACGATGGTAAAATCCCCGGTGCGCTAACGATGATCGCACGTGAAGGCAGACTCGTCCATTTTGAAAAATTCGGTATGCAGGATGTTGCTACTGAGAAACCGTTAGAATTTGATACCATTTTTCGTATCTATTCGATGACGAAGCCGATTACCAGTATCGCAGTGATGATGCTTTACGAGCAAGGACACTTCCAACTCGGCACCCCCGTCTCTGAATTGATTCCTGCTTTCAAAGATATGCAGGTCTACACTGAGGGCGGCGAGGCTATTGTTGACGCTGAACGCGAGATGACGGTAAAGCATTTGTTGACGCACACCTCTGGAATTATCTACGGTGGGGATTGGGAGCACCCGATTAATGAGCGGTATAGAGAAGCGAATTTCTACGGGGGCGACCTTGCGAACATGGCGCAAGAACTCGGAAATATTCCGCTCCTTCACCATCCGGGTGATGGGTGGAACTACGGTATGTCTACCGATGTACTCGGATACCTCGTCGAGGTCGTCTCTGGAATGCCGTTTGAGGAGTTTCTGAAAACCCAGATTTTTGAGCCTTTGGGGATGACGGACACTGCTTTCTCGGTGCCGGACGAAAAGGCGGATCGGTACCCGACGTTATATGAACCCGCCGAGGACGGTGGTATTCAGGTGATTGAGAACGCTCCTGTTTCCAGTGGACCGCGCAGTTTTTTCCATTCTGGGGGTGCTGGACTGCAGTCAACCGCTGCAGATTACCTCCGTTTCTGTCAAATGCTACTCAACGATGGCGAACTTGATGGGGTTCGACTGCTTGGAAGGAAAACCGTCGAACTCATCAGAATGAATCATATCTCTGACGATTGGCATCCGCTTGAGAGAACGGGATGCGGTTTCGGACTTGGATTTGCTGTTGTCACGGATGTCGCTGAGACGCACGCTCCCGGTTCTGAAGGCACGTATAGTTGGGGCGGACTCGCAAGTACGACATTTTGGATTGATCCCGTGGAAGATTTGATCGGTATCTTGATGACGCAATTGATCGGCGATTCACCGTTCCATGCCCAGTTCCGCGTGCTAACCTATCAGGCAATTACCGATTAGATTTGTGGTTGCTGTGCCATTTCCGGTAGGTGCGGTTTCTAACCCCACCGAATCTGAGACCTAAACCGTGTGTATTCCCAATCCGTGGACGGGTAGGCAAAAACCTATCCTGAGTTAGGCATGGGATGAACGCCAACGCTTTCATGAAATCTTGGAATAAAAACGATGAACCTCCTCCAACTCGAAAATGTCCATAAAAAGTTTGGCGATTTCACAGCCGTGTCGGATATTTCCTTCAGCATTGAGAAGGGAAGTATATACGGACTCTTGGGTCCCAACGGTGCCGGAAAAACAACCACGCTCCGCATGATAATGGATATGATCGCACCGGATGCGGGCAGTATTACCTTCAGTGGCAATCGGCACATCCGAGATTTTTTGGATCAGATTGGATATCTGCCGGAGGAGCGCGGCTTATACCGCAAAATGAAGGTGCGGGATGTCATCCTTTTTATTGCCGAATTAAAAGGCTTATATAAGCAGCAAGCACTCGGTGAGATTGAGCGATGGTTGGAGAAAATGCAGCTGTCAGAATGGGCGAACAAGCGGATCGATGAGCTTTCTAAGGGGATGGCTCAGAAAATTCAGTTCATCACCACAGTGATTCACAAACCGGAGCTGATTATCCTTGATGAACCCTTTTCCGGTCTGGACCCCATTAACATGACGCTCCTCAAAGATATGATGCTTGAATTACGTGATAACGGCAGTACAATTATCTTCTCAACCCATGTCATGGAACAGGTGGAAAAACTCTGTGATCGCATCTGTCTTATACATCAAGGCGAGGTGTTGCTTGAAGGCGAACTCCGCGCTGTGAAGCGTGCCTTCGGCAAAAATTCCGTTGAGATTGAATGTGTAGGGAGTCTTGAACCGATTCGCAACTCCGCTTGGATTCAAGGAGTCAACGATTTTGGACAGTATGCTGAGGTAAAATTGAGAACCCCAGAAGACTACCGTTCATTGCTCCGTGAACTGGTTGAGAAGGGCATTGATGTGACACGATTTGAATTAGTTGAACCGACGTTACACGAAATTTTCGTCCAGAGCGTTGAAGCGCACGGAGGCGTCGTGCAAGATGCCGAATAAAATTATCACCGTCATTAAACGTGAATACATGACGCGGGTTAAATCTAAAGGGTTTCTTGCTTCCTTGTTTCTCATGCCGGTGTTGATGTGCGGGTTGGTGTTGTTGTCCAGTTTTCTCGCAATCATGGAGGACAAAACCCAAGAGATGAGAAAACTCGCAGTTATCGATGAGACGGGTGAAATCTTTGCAGAGATGCAAGCAGCTGTTGCAGGGCATTCGACCTTTCAACATAAAGGAGAACTCGTCTATCGACTCCATGAAGAGACTGCTACAACAGAGGAGGCAAGAACCGCACTCCGAGAGCGCGTCAACACAAAAGATCTCTACGCCTATCTTGAAATCCCGAAAGATGTTTTTGCCAACGGAGAGGTCCGCTTCTATGCCAGAACAGCGACGAATTTTGAGATACAAAGCGCATTCCGCCGTATCATCTCAGACATTGTCCGCGACAGACGGTTTGCTGAAAGTGGTTATTCTCGGAGCGAAGTCAGTCAACTGATGCGCTCCGTCAGATTCAACGCTTACGCTATTAAAAGCAGTAGGGGGAAGGATGGCACTGCGGAGGTTGAAAGTCCTATAGAGACAGGCGCGCGCATCGGACTCGGATACATTCTGGTTTTTGTGCTTTACATGTTTGTCCTTATCTACGCCAACTCCATCATGCGGAGTGTGCTTGAAGAAAAAACGACCCGAATCGTTGAAGTTATCATTTCATCGATTAAACCGCACCAACTCCTACTCGGCAAACTCGTTGGGGTCTGCTCTGTCTGTTTGACGATGTTCGCCATCTGGGTAGTATTCGGTGTGCTGTTGGTCATGAACATAGAGCCACTGCTCAGCATCTTTGGCATTGATAGCCTACCGATACAGTTTATCCAAGTAATTGAAACTATCAAAGCAAGTAGTGCCGAAGTGCTTACCTATTTCTTCATCTATTTCATTGTCGGTTTCTTCATGTATTCGACGCTTTATGCCGTTGTCGGCGCGATTTGCAGCACTGAAGAGGAGGCACAGCAGACAGGCGTACCACTCACGATGCTCATCGTCGTTCCGTTTGTCCTGATGTTTCAGTTATTTAGAATCCCCGATTCGATAGTCAGTGTGCTGCTCTCTCACGTCCCATTTTTCTCGCCGATACTGATGTTTATGCGTATCAACGTGCTAATGCCACCTTTGTGGGAAATTTTGCTGAACATCTTATTGATGTGCGTGACTGTCCTGCTTGTCACGCTTATCAGTGGGAAAATCTATCGGATCGGGATTTTGATGTATGGTAAACGTCCCACCTTGAGGCAATTATGGCAATGGGCGCGATATTAAGAATCGGTAATTCTATAAGGATGGTTTTCGGTCAAGAAGGACATCCAATCCTGAAAATCCTTGAATCCTGAAAATCCTGATTCAGACAATCAACACCACGCATTGCCGAATTAAATTCTGAATCTTCGTCTAACCTTGCTCATATACTATAAAAACCTTGAAAGGAGAAAAATTATGAAGATCGCAGTCGTAACCGGTGAACACGGCTTCCAAGAAAAACAGTTTGACGCGGTTTTTGAAAGTATGGAAGGCGTTCAATTCGTCCGGGAAGACTTGGACGATTTTGTAGACAACCCAAGCCAAAAGGACTACGATACCGTTGTCTTTTACAACTTTCACCGTCCCTATCCAACGGATCCACAAGCACAGGCGATTCTCGGTTTAACGGAACGTGGACAGGGCGTGGTAATTCTGCATCACGCCATCTTAGCCTTCCCAGAATGGGATGCCTACTCTGAGATGTGCGGTATCCATGCGCGCGATTTTGGCTACTATCCGCGACAAACGTTGCAGGTGCAAATCGCTGATGCGACGCACCCAATCACAGAAGGGCTCACCGAATGGGAGATGGGCGACGAAACCTATACCATGGAGTCCGCGGGTGATGATAGTTCGATCCTGTTGACCGTTGATCACCCGAACAGTATGGATGTATTGGGATGGGCGCGTGAATACGGCAATTCTCGTATCTTCTGTTTCCAGAGTGGACACGATGATGTCACCTTTTCTAATCCGAACTTCCGAGAAGTACTGACGCGCGGCATTCGTTGGTGCGCTCAAAAGTAGTAGGCACGCTCCGTCGTGCCGTAAAGCATAAGAGAGGGGCTAATCGATAATGGGTATTTTTTCTTTTCGTCGATCTGGAGGAAGGAGATGGCACCACGCGCTCCGTATTGGCATGGGGTGTCTTCTTTTTGGACTTTCAACGATACTCACAAACGCAGATGGGGAGAAAACGATGGCGCATACAGCGTATTCAGTAGCCGTAGAAACAGTAACTGCCCTTGGGTCAAAATATCAAGTATACTACATCCAGCAAGATGGAAAGGCTGTCGCTGAGATCGTGCCTGCACTTGGTAATAACTGCTACGCCTTCAAGGTCGCAGATGGGGATACTTGGTTGAACCTGATAGATGCACCGCCGGACCTCGCCACCTTGGAGGAACGTCCGACCGCTTACGGCAATCCGATTTTGTTTCCCTTCCCCAACCGAATCCGCAACGGCACGTGGCAATTTGAGGGGGAAACCTATCAGTTTGACAAAGCACCCGACTCTCCAACAACGATCCACGGCTTGTTGTTGAATCTACCGTATCAGGTCGAGAGCCATGTCGCCGATGAGAACGGAGCAACACTCGTATGCTCACTGAATTCTCAAGATTTCCCCGATGTTGCTCGCCAATATCCGTTCCCTTTTAGAATCGAGATTACCTATACACTCAAAGATGCCGCGCTAATGATGGGGATTGCCATCAAGAATACGTGTGACCGAAATATGCCTGTTGGGTTCGGTATACACCCTTATTTTAGCGTAGACCTCGGCACCGAGGCGAATGCCGCCAAAGCGATAATTACCGTTCCTGCTGCGAAGTATTGGGAATTGGACGAGGTCCTCGTGCCAACCGGTACACAACACGATGTCGCTGACACACTGGACCTCCAGAAAGGACAACCCTTCGCTAAACTGAAACTCGACCATGTTTTCACGGACGTTCAATTGGTTGATGGGGTCAGTCGATGTCTCATTGAAAATAAAGATACCGGATACGGCATGGTGATGGAATCGGACGCACAATTCACGGAGCTTGTCGTCTATACACCGCCTGATAGGGATGCCATCTGTTTTGAGCCTTACACCTGCCCAACGGATGCCATCAATTTAGAGGCGAGGGGTATCCCAGCAGGCGTGATTGTGCTTGCCCCTGATGAAACCTTCTCTGGGACCGTCCGCTTTATGTTAAAGTAACCCAAGTTGCTATCTTGAAGTAAAAGGGTATTTTCAGCGCGTTTTTTAGGTTTTCATAAATCGTAAACCTTTTAAGCCTAATCTATGATGCTTTAAAGCCCCAGCGGGGCGGCATGTGTGTAGAAGCGGGTTCTCCCCAAGAATATAGCCCCAGCGGGGCGGTATCTGTGTAGAAGCTTATATTCACAAAAGGAGCACACTTTTGATTCGTGCCTTATTGCTTTTTCCGATTCTGATTCTAACGGCGCAGCCCTCTATGGCAATCCGGGAAGGCACAGCAACCGCTGCCGTCTTTATCGAACGCTACACGCAATCCGGCGATTATGGGAGGCTTGCCCTCTGGCACGAAGCCGCCGCAGAATGCCTCGTGCGCATCTCAGTCCCGATGACCGAGATTGCACACGCTTACTATACGCGGCACGGCTACGAGAAATGGGCTGCGCGGGCACAGAAGGAAGCACTGGAGATTCAGGAACAGTATCAGTCTCACCTGACTCGCGCCGAAACGGCGTGGCAGAAGTTTGTCGGAGAGGTGTTTTCTGCGGATTTTCCCGACTCCTGTTCGGTGCTGGTTGCTGAACACCAGAACATCGCAAAATTTATCGCAACGTGGTTACCACGCTACCCGAATCGGTTTTACGAGTTTGGCATCTATCCCACGTTTTTCAGGAAACAGCAGGAGTTGGCAGAGCAAGAGGGGAATTATGCCGAAATTTTGCGTCTCGAAGCCGATGCTGCTGACATGTGTGCCGCGCAGTATCAGCAAATTCCAATTGCTTATGGACTCAGGGGCTACGAAAAACACCGAGACGCATACCGTCAATACGCGACACATCTCCGAAAACTCCCACAGCAAAATCCGAACGCATTACCACCGGAGATAGACAGAGGCAGACGGATATCGGATTCACTTGGAATTCAGACCGTTCCCTCTCAACAAAAAACGAACACAATCCTTCAAATCGCAAAGTCAGATACACGGGTCAAAACCGCTTTAGTGGGTCGGCGCGCGGTTCACGCATATCCCACCTTTCAAGGATTTGCCTGGATCGTCAGTTTCTCTAACCACAGTCGCGGGCATCTTGCTACTGCAATTATTGACGCAAAAACTATGAAAGTTTTGGACGTGTGCATTCCCAGTAAGAGCGGTTTATAACCTCGCCTTTTTTCAATCCTGGCCATCCTCTAATCCTGATTTGAATTAAGTGCTGTACTTTCTGTTAATTGTAACTGAAACCGATAGCTGTATCTCTCCGTTTTTTGAATTGACAACGACTGCCAACTATGAAACAATAGTTGGCAAAGATTGATTTTTTTACATTAGAGTGTTGTCTTAAAATGCTTGATCTCCAAGCGGTTTTTGGGGTATCAGTAGGGGCTTAATACAAAATTTGTTCTTTCTGAGGACAACGAATCTGGTTTAAGGGCGGTTTTTAGTTAACCCGCCTGAACGTTTCATAATGGAAATAGTTAGTAATATAAAGAGATTTAAAATGAACCTGAAAAGAATCATAACATTCGCGTTTGTATTCGCGATTGTTGCTTTGACTGTCGGACTTTCCGGCTGCGAAAAGATCGCACCGATGGTGCCTGACGATACAACGACAATGCCTGAAACGATGGATAGAGAGGTTCCGATTGGTCTGGTCGTCTCCCTGACAGGGAAAGATGCAGAGCCGTATGGACTCCCAATGCAACGTGGCTTTGAGTTAGCACGAGAAGAGATTAACGCCCTCGGTCATGGGAACCTCATGTTTGTCCCCGCAGACGATCAGAGTTCCGAAGACGGGGCAATTGCCGCCGTCCAGCAATTAGTGGACCTGGGCGTACCTGCCATCGTCGGAATCGCTATCTCAGATTATCTTGAAGATGCTTTTCCGATTGCGCAAGAGAATGGAGTCGTCGCTTTTAGTTCAGTTTCTACCGCTGCGGGTTTGAGCAGCATCGGGGATTTCGTCTTCCGCACCGGTCTCGCTGTAGACATAGCGAATTCCAATGGCGTGATGATCACTCACGAGAAACTCGGTTATGAGAAAGTTGCACTGATATACGATGCCGCGGATGCCTACTCGACAAGTAGCAACGAGGAAATAGTGAAAGCCCTTGAGGCAGGCGGTGTTGAGATTCTGGCGCAGGAAACCTTCCAAACCGGCGACACCGATTTTACTGCGCAGTTGACCAATATCATGAGCATGGGACCTGACGCACTCTTTATCTCTGCGTTGTCAGTAGAGATGACGCAGCTTGTCATTCAAGCGGGAGATCTCGGTATTCAACTGATTGTGCCTGATTTGACGGCAAAAGAGATCCAAGATGCGGGCGATGCCGCTGAGGGAGCGATCGCTTTTACAGGGTGGACGAGTCTGTCTAACATCCCTGGAAACCAAGTGTTCATCCAGAAGTATCGGGCGAAATACGGTATCGAACCCGAACCGTGGGCAGCACAGTCGTATGCAACGCTCTATATTCTCGCCAATGCGATTGCGCATGCACAATCGGCAAATTCCACCGCGATTCGCGACGCACTGGCGCAAACGATGGATTTCCCGACGATTTTAGGAAACTTCTCGTTTGACCCCAACGGTGAAGCAGTGTATGACCCAATTGTCCTTATGGTCAAGGATGGGGAGCTTCAGCTCTTTGAATAATCTCACCATTGGATGAATATAATCAGAGCCTGTCATCAGTTCCACGCTGCTGACAGGTTCTTTCATTTTATAATCCAAGTTGCTACTAACAGATTTTCCGCTTTTACTATAATCAAGCAGGTTCCAGAATCTTGTAAATCCTTGAATCCTGTAAATCCTGATTCAGACGATGAATACCGACATGACCCGATTCAATCCTTAATCTTCATGAGGGATAAAATTTTTGGGATTGACAATAACACGCAACTATGGAATAATAAGCAGGAGGTGAGTTCTTCACACCGAGACAGCCGATCGCTAACACGCCAATAGCCATTATGAAATACTTAAGCATTTTATTCATAGGCATCCTCCTTGTAGGAGCGAGCTGGGCTCGCGATACCGAAACCTCTCCAGAGAACTTGCCTTTCGCGGCCATCGCTTCCGAAATAACCCCCGGTGAGTTGCTAATCCGTTTGACACCTGATGCTGCCTCAGATGTCGAGCGGTTGCAAGCGAACGCGCCAATCTCTGTCCTGCACGTCCAGCATAAGGTTGAATCCTTACACCCACTGTTTCCCTACCTCGCGCGTCCAGCACTGAATCCTAACCTGAAGCGTATCTATCTGTTGCGATTTTCCCCTAACGCACCGCTTGAGGATCTCAAGTCTGTTTACGAACAGAGTCCACTCGTTGAGACTGTCGAGTATAACTACCTCCGTCCCACACTTGTAGACACTGTCGTTCCCAATGATCCGATGTATCCTGAACAGTGGAACCTACCACTGATGAAGTTACCGCAGGCGTGGGCAATCGAAAAAGGCGACAGGAACGTTGTAATTGCGATTATTGATTCCGGTATCGATTACAGACACGATGATTTGGCACCCAAAGCGTGGATAAATCCGGGCGAGGTGCCTGAAAACGGATTGGACGACGACGGCAACGGTTACGTTGACGATGTCTATGGTTGGGATTTTACCGACGCACCTAATTTACAAGCAGAAGGCGATTACCTTGAAGGCGATAACGAGCCGATTGATGAAAAAGGGCACGGCACGCACGTCGCTGGTATCGCTGGTGCTATGCCTGATAATGGGATCGGTGTCGCCGGTGTCGCGTGGGAGTGTCCGCTCATGGCAATACGCGCTGGACTCTCACTCGGTGGGAGTTCCCGAATGCAGGATGATGACTCCGCTGCAGCGATTGTCTACGCCGTTGACAACGGGGCAAGTGTTATCAACATGAGTTGGGGTAGCGAACGTCGCTCTTTTGTTATTCAGGACGCAATTGATTACGCTTATGCACGGG
Source organism: Candidatus Poribacteria bacterium (assembly GCA_021295715.1). NCBI lineage: Bacteria > Candidatus Poribacteria > Candidatus Poribacteria bacterium. The sequence goes on from JAGWBV010000020.1 coordinate 13,740, forward strand.
GGGCTGTCCTTGTCGCCGCTGCTGGCAATTCTCAGAAACCTGCCGCAATTTTTCCCGCGGGCTATCGGAAGGTCATTGCTGTCGCCTCTACTGAACAAAATCAACAGCGGTTCTATCAATCTAATTTCGGTGCATCCATAGACATCGGTGCTCCCGGCAACGTAATTCTCAGTACACAAATTAATAACCAATATCGGCTCCTCACGGGTACGTCAATGGCGTCCCCACACGTGGCGGGCGTTGCCGCGTTAATCCTCGCCAAACGTCCCGCGCTGACGCATGAAGAGGTGCGACACATACTCATCAGCACTGCTGATCCAGTCTATCAAGAGGATAGCGATGAATTGGACGAGAGATTTGCAGGGGCGGGCACTGTCAATGCCGAACGCGCACTCCTCGCAAGCGGGGCATTGCAGGCACGTATCCTTGCTCCTGAAACCAATAGCGGTGGTGCGGATACAATTACTATCGTTGGGACTGCAGGTGGCTATAAGTTCCGCTCTTGGCAGCTCAGTTATGGCGAATCTACAGTTCCAACCCAATTTACACCTTTCACACAATCTTCCGGCGCACAGAAAATCGGTGAGACGCTGACTATTTGGGATACCACAACCGTTCCAGAGGGGATTTATACTGTCCGTTTAATAGCAACTGCCACCGATGGACGACAGATACACGATCAAGTCGTGTTGAGTGTAGACCGGACCCCTCCTCAAATTATTTCCCTGACCGCGACAGATACACTTTACGGCGAGCGACCCCTGACGATTTTTACATGGGCAACGGATGATGTCACTCAGAATACACTCTATTATCGCCGAAAGGGGAGTCTCGCGCCTTTTGCTCCTGTTGAAACAACCGATCTTGGCGTAGAGCAATTTCTATTTTTAGGTTTGGAACGCGGAACTTACCAGTTTTTTGTTGAAGCTGAGAATACCACAAATCTCAAGACGAGAGAGGATAACGGCGGAGCGTTTTACACCACTGACACTGTTGCCAGTTATATCTCACCGAGTGGATTCGCTGAAAAATTTCTTGATATTCCACCCCTCCACATTGCCAGCGTCACCGCAGACTTCGACAGAGACGGTCAGCTTGAAATCGTCGGGAGTCCTTTGTCTTCGGAAACTCTCAACGCCGAGTTGCAGGCTGCTATCCTCGCGGTTTATGAACGTCTGCCAAGCGGAAGATATGAGCTGGCACATACCCTTGAAAGTGTAGAAGGACTCTCCAATCTCGAAAAGTTTGTTACGTGGGCAGTAGATGATACCGATGGCGACGGTTTGCTCGAAGTCTTGGCGACCGACGACGCAAGAACTTTCCTCATGGAGAGTCTTATACCACGCGGATACCCTCAACAGATCATCTGGGAGACCCCATTTCTCTCCGGTGGCACAATCGCCGATCTCGATGGTGATGGGCAAAAGGAAATTATCGGAGCAGATAACAACAATGACCGACTCCTTGTTTTTGAATATGACCCTGCGACAAACACATATCTTGAGCAGGCTGTCTTGATTAACGAATCCGCTGGCTCTAATGTATTCGCGCAAAACTTCGCTATTAACGATTTTGATGCTGATGGCAGTGTGGAACTGGTAGCGGCAGATAGCGAAGGTGATCTTTTCGTTTATGAATCTACCTCTATTCGCAATACGTTTCGTCTTGAGTGGCAGACACAACTTCCGCTTGAGGACATCACGCAAATCGCTGCTGGGGATCTCACCGGTGATGGCATACCTGAGTTTGTTGTTGGAGGATTACTATCGTTACCAGATAACCCATCGGGACCGCTCATCTGGAAGTTTTTTGTCTTCACGCACACGTTAAATGGCTACGCTGTGCTCTCGGACGGGACACGTGATGCAACTGTCGCAATCGCACCACACCGACGAAACGGGAATAGTCTCACGATCGCGGACTTGGAAGGTGATGGGCGCAATAGGTTGATCATTGCTGCGTATCCGAATCTCTATGTGATGCAGTGGGATGGCACGGCGATGGTACCCCTCTGGCATCGAAAGATGGAGGAAACCCCTGCTCTTCTTACCGCGGAACTCAATCAAAACGGGTTCGACGAGTTTTACGTTAACCTTGAAGATGGTATTTACCGCCTTGAATCCATCTTCGCAACCGACCCGAATGCCATTGGTACGCTTAAACCGTGGAATGTTGAAGCGAGACCACTGACACAGAAAGCGGTTCACGTTACATGGGATGCCGAGGAGAACGACGAAACAGATACCGAACAGTCAAATCAGACGCGCTACTTTACTGTCTATCGTGCACAAGGGGAAAAGAAAGAATCACCCGCCTCTGACGCTTATGGAAAGGTGGCAGAAAACCTCGCCGTCACAAGGTTTCTCGATAGACGTGTTACGAAGGACAATACTTACTGGTACGCTATTACGACGAAGGATGAAAACGGGGACGAAACGGAACGCACTGAGCCTGTTTCTGCGACACCGCGGGAGCCACCGCAGCTGATTGGGGCGACCTATCACCGTCCAGGGAGTGATGGACATCCGACACAACCTGCATCTCAAATTCAGACACCTCATGCGGATTCTGCGCAAGCCTCTAAAGGAAACTTACGGGACAATGGAAATTTCTGGGTCCTCGTTACATTTGACCGGCGAATGGATCCCGGGATTGGGAACGAGAACCGATATGTCTTACGAGCCGCGGAGCGGATTGGTGGTGTGAGTCCGGTATCCGCGATCCGAGACCGGATGGGTAGACGCGCGCTCTTGGCGTTTGATACAGAGAGTCTGCTTGAGCACTTCGGTCAGTCACTTACGGATACAACCGACCAGTATGAGATTACCGTCTCCAATGTGGTCGATATTGATGAGAATCCTATCCGTGCTTCTACACAACCTCTTGAAATACCGCTCGATGTTATCGGAGCCGCAGTGTCTGATTTGACACAGGTGCGGGTTTATCCAAATCCGGTGCGTCCCAACGTCGCTGACAAAGGGGTAATCACTTTCGACAGGTTGCCTGTCGGCACCCGCATCCAACTCTTTACCGTGAGGGGTGAGTTGCTTGAAACGTTGGATGTGACCGCTCAGGATCACAACCGCAAGGAGTGGTGGCTTACGAGCAATAACACCGCAGACGTATCAACTGGTATCTATATCTATGTCCTTGAGTTTGATACCGAAAAAAGAATCGGTAAAATCGCGGTGATTAAATGAATAATTTTATTCTCATCGCAAACCCCATTTCTGGTAAGGGACACGCGGAAAGCATTGCTGAACAGGCGTATGCTGCGCTTACCGAAGCCGGAGCTCACGGACAGTTGGTGTTCACTTCGGCATCCGGCGATGCCAAGCGTTTCACGCAGGAAGCCGTCTCTGATGGAATTCGATCCGTGATTGCGTGCGGTGGCGATGGGACGCTCCACGAGGTTGTCAACGGTATCGCGACGGTTCCAGATGTGACCTTAGGTCTGCTCCCGTGTGGTCGTGGCAACGATTTCGCAGCGGCGATCGGTGTGCCGCTGAAACCGGAAGCCGCAATTGCAACCCTCTTATCTGGCACGCCTATCCACGTGGATTTAGGATGTTGCTATAATAGCAGTCAGCAGTTAGTTGTTAATCCAAATGATGTAGCCCGTAATGAAATGGAGGGCGGATCTACGGAAAGGTGCTTCACTGTCCAAACCTCACTGACCGAACCGCAAGGAAAAATTAAAAACTATTTTACCACCATTGCGACCTGCGGTTACGATACGGAAGTGAGCCGCCGTGCGGCGAAAGGAACGCCGCTGTTTGCAGGCACTGCCTCCTACGCTTACGCCGCAGTGGAGACACTTTTCTATTACGAACCGCCGTTTGTGCGTCTTGAAGGCGATTTCGGTGTCCACGAGGGACCCCTGCTCCTTGCTGCGACAGGCATCACAAGTCGATATGGGGGCGGATTTCAGATTGTGCCGAACGCTCGCATCGACGATGGACTTTTCGATGTCTGTATTATCCGTCCAGTGTCCGCTCTAACGGTGTTACGGCTACTGGTAACGCTTTTCTGGGGTGGACATGTTTCGCATCCCGCCGTATCCATACACCAAACCCGCACTTTAACAATCGAGACCGACACCCCCATGCTGCTGTATGCCGATGGCGAGCCAATGTGCGAAACCCCCGCCACAATTGAGATTATCAAAGACGGACTCACTGTCCTGGCACCCTGAGCAGACTGCGATCCCTCCTGAGTCCTCCGCAAGCGCGGAGAGAGGCAGGCTACCGTCTTCAGTAGGAAGATACTCCGATTCCTGACTGTCTTTTTCAAAACCGTAGCCCGTAATGAAATTAGGTTTCCTTAAATGGCATAATTTGTCTTTGCTTTACATTTGGAGGGCGGCTCGAACACGGAAACCGCTAAATCCACAGATGCCATAACTTATCCGCAAGGAAAAATTAAAAGTCCTCTGGATACATCTCCTCAATCGTATCGCCGTATCGTTCCATAATAACGTTCCGCTTCAACTTTAGCGTGGGTGTCATCTCATCTGCTTCTTGAGAAAATTCTTTATCGAGTAGCGTAAACCGTCGTACCTGTTCAAAGTCCGAGAAATCGGTTAAACGGCTCCGGATTTCGCCTTGAATCAGTTGTTGCACCTCACGCGTTTCAAGCATCGTCGCGAGGTCATCCGTCGCAACGTTATTCTCTGCCGCCCACGCCTTGAGTGCATCAAAATTGGGAACGATCAGTGCCGCGAGATTCTTGCGTTCGTTGCCGACTAACAGAATCTGGTTAATGAAGGGGCTTTGCACCAACTCGCTTTCTATCGGTTGCGGTGCGACATTCTTGCCGTTGGAGAGCACAATGATGTTCTTCTTCCGATCGGTAATCTTAACGAACCCATCCTCATCAATGATACCGATGTCGCCTGTGTGAAACCAACCCTCTCCATCAATAACCTCTGCTGTCGCTGATTCGTTGTTAAAATAGCCCTTCATGACGTGTGGACCGCGAGTTAAAATCTCACCATCTTCAGCGATGCGCACCTCTACACCCTGGACAGGCACACCAACGGTTCCGAACCTCCATTGTGCTGGGTGGTTCATACTGATGACAGGTGAGGTCTCTGTTAAGCCGTACCCTTCCAAGATCAGTATCCCCGCCGCGTGGAAAAATTCAGCGATCGATTGTGGTAACGCTGCGCCACCTGAGACGAAAAAGCGTAAACGCCCCCCCGTTGCTGCCTTCAATTTCGCGAAGACCAGTTTGTCGGCGATATTCTGTTGTAATTGCAAAATCGCAGACGGCTTTTTCCCCTTTTGAATCGCTGAACTGACGGATGAACCGACTGAGACTCCCCAATGAAAAATCTTCTGTTTCAGCGATGAGCCTTCTTGCACGGCGCGCAGAATTCTGTCATGCATGGTTTCATAGAGTCTCGGCACACTGAGCATCACTGTCGGAGCCACCTCCCGCATATTCTGTGCGACCGTGAACGTGCTCTCCGCATAAGCCACCTTCGCACCGGAGAACAACGGCACGTAGTGCCCGCCGAGCCGTTCAAATACATGCGATAAGGGTAGGAACGACAACAACACGTCTGTATCACTGACATCAATCAGCGATTTACACGCCTGTAAATTTGAAATGAAATTCGCATGTGTCAGCATAACCCCCTTCGGATCTCCTGTTGTCCCTGACGTATAGATAATCGTTGCGATGTCGTCTTCGCTCGCGTAGGAGGGGTTTCTAACCCCGATTCCTTGTCCGTCCAGTTCACAGACCGCCTCAAATTGGATAACACCCTCTGGGAGTTCACCTTCAATCGGGTCAAAGACAATTATCTGTTCCAGTGTCGGCACTTCGTCTCGGATAGCGGTTACCTTTTCCAACTGCCTACTCGTGGAGACACAGATAATTTTTGATCCGGAATCTTTTAGAATGTAACCCACCTGTGCCGCAGTCAGCGTTGAGAACATCGGTACGGTTACCGCACCGGCTTTGAGGCTACCAAAATCCGTGATTGCCCATTCAGGACGGTTCTCGGAGAGGAGTGCAACCCGGTCGTTCTTTTGCACCCCTAAGGCGGTTAACCCTTTACGAAACGCGTCCACCGATTCACCGAATTCAGTGTAAGAGATGTCTTGATAGGTGCCACCTTTCGGTTTATGTGCCAATGCCGGTTTACTACCATAATGCTGGATTGAATGTTCTAACAAAGATATGAGTGTCATAAGAGTGCTTCTCCTGTTTGCCTCGCAGATTTCTTGTAGGAGGGATCTCCGAATCCCGACGCTATCCTAACATATGAACTGACGGAAGTCAAGTTAATCGTTCGCAAATGGCATTCTTCCTAAACTTGTTTTTTTCTTGCTTTTGTGTGACGAATTGTGCTAAACTATTGAAAATTATCGCAGTAGACCCCAATTTAAGCGGCATCTGAATATATATTCGCAAAATTGTGGGAAATGTGGTAAACTCTATCGTAAAGTCATCCGCGCTGTCTGAGGAGACATCCAAATGTACGATAAGAAGAATCGTAAAACTGCCGGTCCAGGTCCCGATAGGAACGACCTGTTTATTGAAGATGACGAGGAAATTGAAGAGGAACTCACCCCCGAAGAGGAGGCAATGGGTTCTGGCTATTCGTTGCAGTTAATTCACCACATTATTGCCGAGACCCCTGTAGATGACCGCCGCCGTCGCTGGCTCATGGAACTCCGTCGCTCTATTCTCAACGATGAAGGTGAATTTCAGGAGAGGGTCCGCGCGATTCAGCAGGAGGCACTCCGTATCCACGCCGAAATGGAGGAGCAAATTGAGAAACTCACCGCACCCGCGAATCGGATCGGAACCTTGCTCGGATTGCCCAAAGAGGACATTGCCCGCGTTATCGTCGGCGGCTCCGAGTACTATGCGAACATTGATACGGAACTGAAGGCATCTAACCTCAAAAAAGGGTTCAGCGTCCTGTTAAACGACGCTTTTGTCGTTGTCGGTGAACTCGGATACAACGATGCGGGTCCTATTGCAAAGATAGCCGATGTCATGCCCGATGGTCGGCTCCGTATCGGTCAAGAACCGAATGCTCAAACTGTCATTCTTGAACGTTCCGCAGACCTCGTGGATGAGAAACTCAAGCCCGGTGATGAAGTGCGGATTGACTCCAACTTCCGTGTTGCCCTTGAACATATCGCAGCCAAAGAGACAGACGCTTACGCACTTGAAGCAGTGCCGAATATACCGTGGTCAAAGGTCGGTGGGCTTGACGATACTATCCAACGCATTAAGGACACGATTGAACTTCCAATCTTGCACCCTGAACTTTTTGAACGATTCCAGTATAGCGCACCGAAAGGTTTCCTGCTCCACGGTCCGCCAGGATGTGGAAAAACACTCATTGGAAAAGCGACCGCTTACAACTTAACACAACGTCTCCGAAGGGAAAGCGGCGAGGATGTTGAAGGCTGTTTCCTACATATCAAGGGACCTGAGATTCTCAACATGTGGCTCGGTGAATCTGAGCGGAAGGTGCGAGAGATTTTTCAGATTGCCCGTGAGAAAAAAGAGGACGGCAAACTGGCGTTTGTCTTTATTGATGAAGCGGAGTCAATATTGGGTACACGGCGGGCACTCAGATCCCACAGTATCTCGAATACACTGGTCCCGATGTTTTGTGCAGAGATGGACGGTATTGAATCTCTGCAGGATGTCGTCATTATCTTGGCGACGAACCGTCCTGACCTGATTGACCCTGCCATTTTGCGTCCAGGACGCATTGATAGAAAAATTAAAGTAACACGTCCAGATGCAAAGGCTGCAAAGGATATCTTCCGCATTTACCTCACCCCTGAACTCCCCATCGCTTCACTCCTTGATGGAGAAAACGAGACCGAAACAGGAGAAGGTGAAACACCGCCCGAAGTTATCCCAGCTGAGAAAGCCGTGGCAGACCTGATCGCACAGGTCATTGATGAGATGTTCCGTGAAGACGAAAACAACCGATTCCTTGAGGTGTCTCTCAGGAGTGGCAGACGCGATATCCTCTATAAGGGACATCTGTGCAGCGGGGCAATTATTGAGTCGATTGTGCAGCGGGCGAAGGAGTCCGCACTCAAACGTGCGATTCAGAACCCAGACAAGGAAAGTGGTATTACACGCACTGATCTGTTAGACGCACTCGCCGCAGAGTATAGCGAAAGCGAAATCTTCCCACCGACTGAGGCGACTGAAGATTGGCTCAAACTTCTTGATTACGATCCCGCGAACGTTGTCAAAGTTACGCCTATGAAGGCTGAGAAACAGGAACGACGCAAAGCATCCGGATCACGCGTCATTTAGGAATGGCTATCGGCTATCGGTTATCGGCAGTCAGCAAAGAGATGACTTTTTTCGACACGCTTACCTCTTTGCTGACGGCTGACCGCTGACGGCTGACCGCTTTAAAATATGGAAAGACTTTTTGGAATCGAAACTGAATACGGAATAACGCTCGAAAATGAAGCGCATATTGATGCCGTCAAGCAGTCTATTGAGCTAATAAAAAGTTACCGACAAGAAGATTTTCGACCCGTGTGGGATTACCGCGGTGAGGATCCGTTTCGAGATGAACGCGGCTTTCGGGCGAGCGCACTTTCCAATCATCCCGATGAGAAGGAAGAAGAACAGCGCGACCGAAAACGCAATATTAAAGAACGGCTCTCTTTTGCTGAAATCAAAAGTGATCATATTCTCACCAACGGGGCGCGACTCTACAACGACCACGCACATCCGGAGTACTCAACGCCTGAATGTAGGAGTCTCTTTGACCTCGTCGCACACGATAAAGCCGGCGAGCGCATCCTTCAACGGTGTGCCGAAACACGCACTGAGAAACTCGGAAAACGGGTGCTTTTATACAAAAATAATACCGATTTCCATGGGCATAGTTACGGGTGCCACGATAACTACCTCATGGCACGCGAAGTGCCTTTTGAAACGCTCAAGCAAGGTATCATGCCGTTCTTTATCACGCGCCAGATCTTCGCCGGGGCAGGAAAACTCGGCATTGAAACAGAAGCTGGACTCGCGACACCAGGGCACTATCAGTTATCTCAACGATCCGATTTCTTTCACGTGGAAGCGAGTGTCGATACGATGCATAATCGTCCTATCGTCAATACGCGAGATGAACCGCACGCCGATGCATCTAAATATCGTAGGCTGCACGGCATCGCGGGAGATGCGAATATGTCCGAATACGCAACGGCACTCAAGGTCGGCACGACAGCACTCGTGATTGCCTTGATTGAACAGCGGATGGTGCCGGAGAGGTTAGCACTCGTCAACCCGATTGATACCATCAAAACTGTATCGCATGACCAAACGTATCGTTGGATAGTAATGACGGCAGAAGGGAAATCAATGTCCGCTATCGACCATCAACGTGAGTATCTTGCCCTCGCGCAGAAACATCTCAGTAAGGGCGAGGGTGCCTCGTTCCTACCGGAAACGGACTGGGTGCTCACTGAGTGGGAGGATACCCTCAACGCGCTTGAGGCGGATCCAATGTCGCTCACCGATCGACTTGATTGGGTCGCGAAGAAATGGCTGCTGGAAACGTTTGCTGAGGAAGAGGAAGTCGCTTGGGATGACCCATGGCTCCAAAGTTTGGATTTAGAATATCACAATATCGCTCTCGATGAAGGGTTATACTATGGGATTCCGATGCGGCGCCTCGTCACAGACGAGCAAATTAATGCCGCACTCCATAATCCGCCTGCCGACACACGGGCATACTTCCGCGGACGCGCTGTAGATCGATTCAGCAGTGCCATAAAAGCGATCCAGTGGGATAGTATTACCTTCACTGTAAAGGGACGCACCCAAGAAATCAATCTGAATGCCCTCGCCGATGCGGCGATCGCACGTCAATATAACGAGGCACTCGATCAATCGCCAAACGTTGAGACGCTCATTGAAAAGTTGCATCTATAAAAAAAGGAGACATAAAATGACAGCCAAGATGATTGCTCAACTTGAACGTAAGCAAAGAGACACCAAACCCATCGGACCCGGTGACGGCGATGGCGATAACGAGGGACCCAAAAGACAGAAAGTCAGCCGGCCCGATACACAAGAACTGCTCAAGCGGATGCGCCGTGTGGACAAAGATCAGTCCAGACGGTACCGCCAAAGAACGGGAGAGTGATGAATCAAGAACCAAAGAACCTCACGCCTTCAGGTGTGGGAGTTGTCAGCCATAAAGGGGACTTCCTAAGCCTTTTAAAACACGCAAACTATCCCTTGAAAATAGATTTGCCATCCGAAACAACACAGCACGGGGCTGACCTTGAAATAGCACATAGTACGACAGTTGTCGCTGTTCGTTACCGGGATGGTGTTATGATCGCAGGGGATCGGCGTGCTACCGCTGGGACTTCTGTTATCTATGATCGAGCAGAGAAGGTTTTGCAGATTGATAAGCATTCTGTGCTCGCGATTTCAGGTTCACCCGCAATCGCTTATGAGATCGCCAGAATATTGGAGCACTCGTTTCAATACTTTCGCCGCAGCCAACTCCAGGAATTGAGTCTTGAGGGTAAGCTCCGAATGCTATCGCGACTCATCCGGGAGAATCTACCGATGGCACTTCAAGGCATCGGAGGCGTTATCCCAATCTTTGCACTCTACGATTTGAATGCCGCTGATGATGAGAATGGTGGTAAAATTTTCTTCTATGATGCACTCGGTGCACACTTTGAAAATGTCAATTTTGCTACGACCGGTTCCGGTTCTATCTGGATCCGCGGTGTCTTGCGTTATCTCTCTCGGTTTGGTGATACACCCTTGCAGGAGATGGATGAGCGGCAGGCGATCATCACGATCTTACGTCTCTTGGACACAGCAAGCGAGTACGATGCCGCAACGAGCGGTTACAACGCAAGGGCACAAATATTTCCAAATATCAAGACAGTGACGCGCACCGGCGTTGAAGATGTTTCCGATGATGAATTGGAAACCTGTTACGCTGAAGCACAATCAGAGCAAGTGTAACTTGAAACCCTACTGCTTGTGAAAACTTTGGTGCCGTCGCACCCCGTAGGAGTGCTATGTCTATAGAAAATGGTATATTCAGGTCCACCCCACCCCGTAGGAGTGCTATGTCAAACAGGTGGCTTCTTCATCCAAAGCGCGTAGCTCGTAATGAAATTATGCCTTAAATGGCATAATTTGTCTTTGCTTTACATTTGGAGAGCGGATTTCAGAACGGGATGTCAAAGTTCAAACCCGCCATGTTTAACCGCAAGGTAAAATTAAAAAACCGTAAGGAAAATTAAAAAGTTTTCAGTTAAACATAAATCTAAACCGTAGCCTGCAACATCGGCGCAGGCGGATATGAGGGACGCACGCCAAAGTTCAAACGCACGCTGTTCCTCCGCAAGGAATAATTAAAAGATGCGAGATGAACCGTATCGCTGGATAGAAGCGATCCAGGACCGACGAGATTACATTGAAGACCAGCTCCGTGTCGGAAGTCCTGTTGTAGGACTTACCTATGACGAGGGGATGGTCCTACTCACTATTGGTAGAGGACAACGCAAAATTTTTGAGGTGCATGACCGGATCGCACTCTCCGCAATCGGACACCCTGCCGATATTGAGCGCCTCCGGATGCTTGTTACCGACACCGCCAGCGTCCAAGGTTTTCAAAATGCCACCGAAGACGTGAACCTACACCGACTCACGAACTTTGTTTTAGCACATACTTTCAAACAGGCGTTTGAGTCCATTGTTGGTGAAGCGTATATCATTAAAATGTTGCTCGCTGAACTCGGCAGCACTGATGATAAAAACCGTTTTACCTGTATCAACTACGACGGCAATGTCCGAACAGACACAACCTCCACTGTTATCGGCGGTACAGAAACAATCGAGACCGGAATGCAAAACTATCTCGCTACTGCTTCTACGGGTGCCGACAGAGATTTAACCGCTGCACTCCAGTTGGGTTTAGAAGCATGGGCAGTTGGTAAAGAATTGAGTTCGCGGGAACCGGAGGAAACTGAATCGGAGGAAACCCAGATGGATACTGCCCAGATGCATGAAATTATTAATGCTGCACGGGAAGACGGTGAAATTGAAGCAGGAATTTTGGAAATAACCCAGCGCGGATCAAGTAAATTTCGTCTGCTGACTTCTCAAGAAATCGAAGCCATCCTCCCGTAATTTCTTTTCCTTTTTCTACCAACCTGTAGCCTGCAACAACGGCGCAGGCGGTTTTTAAGGAACATCCTTAGATAGTCTAAATGCTCGTTGTTCCTCCGAAAGGTAAAATTAAAAATCCGCAAGGTAAAATTAAAAATGAAGAAAAGAATTTTTGGGATCGAAACTGAATTTGGATGCATGACAGATGCTGAGCGAATTCGTGGCACCTCTGAAGGGGTTGCGGCGCGCGTCCGCGATTATGTCTTCGATGTGTTGGAACTTGGTCTTCGGGATATTCACTACCGAGACTGGGGCGAACCGCCGGGCAACGGCGGTTTCCTATTCAATGGCGGGCGTCTCTACATCGATATGGGACATCTGGAGTACGCTACACCCGAATGTGGTACACTCTTTGACCTTATCGCTTACGATAAAGCCATTGAACATGTCATCAACAATATCCTTACGGATACAGGGTTGCCCACGGCGTTCTTCAAAAATAATATTGATCATTTTACGGGGGCGACCTTTGGATGCCACGAAAACTTCCAAATCAGTCGAGACGTTCCCTTTTACCGTATTGTCATCCCGACCCTGATGCCCTTCTTCGTTACACGCCAAATTTACGCAGGGGCAGGCAGAGTCGGAGCTTATGATGAGATGATTGAATTCGGCGATTTTCACGACGATCTTGCTGAGCAACAATACTATCAAATCTCGCAACGCGCCGATCACATCGTCACTGAAATTTATGAATGGATCCAGTTCAGTCGCGCGATCATCAATACACGGGACGAACCCCTCAGCGATTACACGAAATACCGTCGTCTCCATCTTCTCGTTGGGGATTCCAATATGTCAGAGTACGCAACCGCTCTGAAGGTAGGCACGACTGCACTTTTGCTCACTGCTATTGAAACATTCCACGAGATGCATGGCGAAAAATTGCCGCTCCCGGGTTTTGAACTCGCCGATCCAGTCTACGCCATTCGACACATCTCGCGCGATAATACCTTCACGTGGCGCGTTGAGTTGAAATCCGGAAAAACGATCTCTGCTATTGATTTACAAAGGGAATATCTTAACTTCGTTCAGGCTTTGGTTACCGAACGGGACGAAGAGACCGAATGGGTGCTTGCGGCGTGGGAGTCTATCCTTGACGAACTCGAAGATGATTGGCTAAATGTTATTGATCGCGTCGATTGGGCAGCAAAGAAATGGCTACTTGAAGCTTTCATTGATGAAGAGAAATTAGATTGGGAAGACCCTTGGATTAAAAGTCAAGATTTGGAGTATCATAATATCCGGACTGAAACTGGACTCTACTACGCACTTCAGGAACAAGGACAGATGCAAAGAGTTGTCACTGATGAACATATTCGCTACGCCGTAGACAACGCGCCACAAGATACCCGTGCCAAAGTTCGGTCGTTCCTGATGCGTGCCCTCACCCAAAACCGAATGCCTTGTATTGTTGACTGGCATCAAATATATGCAGGACATACAGAATATTTTGAGATGAAGGAGCCGTTTGATACCAATATCGCGAAGGCGCAAAGATGGATGAAACGGCTGCGGAAGCGACCCCCACGAACCTGATTTTTTAATGGTTGAAGGGTTTTTGAAGACAACCCGCGCTGATAACCATGAAAGGAGAAAGGCCATGGCAGAAGACAGATGCTTACACACAGATTGTGAAGGATTTTACCGCCGAGACTTTCTCAAAGCCGGTGCCCTTGGTTTATTCGGTCTCAGTCTCACAGACCTATTCCAACTCAAAGCGCACGGTGCAACTACATTTCAGGGAAGGGAAACCGCTACCTCCGTTATTCTTGTCTGGTTGGGAGGCGGTCCGAGCCACCTTGATATGTGGGATCTCAAACCGGATGCACCCGAAGAAATTCGTGGAATTTTCAAACCGATAACGACAAACGTTACGGGTATCCAGATGAGCGAGCATCTCCCCAGACTCGCACAACAAACCGATAAACTCTGCATTATCCGCTCGATGACTTCTCCAGAGGCGGCGCATGAGCGTGGAACACACTATATGATGACAGGTTATCAACCCTTACCGGGTTTTGCTGTCCCAGGATATGGTGCCGTTGTTTCCAAGCTCAAGCAACAGCGGAGTGCATTACCTCCCTACATCGCCGTGCCGGCGCCAGTCGCTTATGGTGGCGGTGGATTTTTAGGCGCGTCACTCGCACCTTTCTCGCCCGGAGGAAACCCCGCAAGCAGGAACTTCAAGGTCCGGGATTTAGAACCTCCCAAAGAGGTTTCCTTTGAACGCGTTGAACGCCGTCGTTCATTACGCCAAGCCGTGGATGCCGCTTTTAAAAAGTATGAGGCAGGCAATCCAGCTGCAGAGGCAGTCGATAGTTTCTATACCTCCGCTTACGATTTGATGAGCTCCACCGATGCACGGGCTGCGTTTGATCTCAGCAACGAGTCGGGCAAAACGCGCGATGCCTATCAACGGAACACCTTCGGACAAAGTTGCCTCCTTGCCAGAAGACTTGTTGAGGCAGGGGTTAACTTCGTCACTGTCAGCAACGGTGGGTGGGACAACCACAACAACATTTTCTCATCGTTGCCGGGTAAACTCAATGCCTTTGATCGGACGATGGCTACTTTAATCGGGGACTTAAGCGATCGAGGATTGTTGGAAACAACCCTCGTTTTGGCTATGGGTGAATTTGGCAGAACCCCGGTCATTAACCGCAACGGTGGACGCGACCACCATTCCCGTGTTTTCTCGATTATGTTAGCTGGCGGCGGTGTCCGAGGCGGACAGGTCATTGGGGCTTCAGATCCGCTTGGTATGGAACCTGCGGAGACCCCTGTCCGTCCTGAAGATTTGTCGGCAACGCTCTATCGATCCCTCGGTATTGATTATAATCAGCATCTCGAATCGCCTGATGGGGTTCGCATTGTCCTTTCACGTGGCGGCAAACCCATTCGCGGCGTTCTCGCATAGTTAGCGGTCAGTAGTCAGCAATCAGCAAGGCAACCTTGTGGTAGAGGCATAGAACTAATATGCCATACACTCAAACCGACTGCCGATAGCCGACTGCTGATTGCCATTTCCGAGGTCTAAGCATGGACAACAGACTTCGCAATGTAGGCATGTTGTTAGCAGCATCCTACATCATCTTCGCAACCTCTCTCTGTTTCGCAGCAGCTCCTCTATCCCCGATCTGGTCACTTGAATTTAGCCCCGATGGTAAGACACTTGCCGTCGGAAAATATCAGTGGGTGGAAATCTGGGATCTCGAAACGCAACGCGTCATTCACACGTATGAGCCGCATGCCGGCGACGTGCGGAGTCTCACGTTTTCTTCGGATGGCAAAACCCTCTATACAAGCAGTGGTCTCGCTTCTCGAATCGGCGAAGTCCGAGTGTGGAATGTCTCCTCTGAGGAACTCATTAAAAATTTTGAAATTCACGGCGATACTATTGAATCCATCTCGCTCAGCCCGCGTAACACGACATTGGTCACCGCAAGTATGGATGAGTATAGTGCTGTTATCGACTTAACACGACTTCAGGATACTGACTTTTCGGTAGATAAATGGCTTACCCAACACGTTGGCAGGGTCCTCTGTACTTTATATCATCCAGAGGGCAATTACTTTGTCACCGGTAGTGAAGATAAAACCATTAAGGTCTGGAATCCGAACAGTCTTTCCGTTTTAGTGAACTTGGATGCCAACGATGGCGCCGTTTATAGTCTCGCGTATTCAGCCGAAGAAGGTGTGATTGTCTCTGGTTCCGCCGATAATACCGTTCGGACGTGGCGTGTTACACAGACAGAAAATGGTGATCAGTCTGCCGTGGGACAGATGACGGGGGCACTCGTTCGCGAATACAACGGGCATCAAGGTGCCGTCTATAGTGTTGATTCTGGACTTGTATCACTGAGATCCGCAAATGATCGGACGACAATGATTGCGTCCGGGAGTGCGGATACTTCGGTAATTATCTGGAGTCTCCGGTCCGGCAACCGCTATGAGACTTTCGATGCGTCAACGGATGCTATTTACGCTGTCCAGTTCAGTCCAAATGGCGAGTTTGTCGCTGCCGGTGGCAGAGACGGCAAAGTCCGACTCTATAAGCTCCGTAAGCGCGCCTTAACCCACGAATTTTGAGGAATACCTATCGGTTCTCGGCTTTCGGCTATCAATCTTGGGAAGTTGTAAAGTGTACTAAAGTTTCAAAGGGTTTACCAAAGTTGAAGAAACTCCACAACTTGCAAACTTTCTACTGACTTTGATGGTTATTCCTCTGATAACTATTTTGGGGACTTTCACGATGCGTACCAGTACCTTCCCTTTTCTGACGCACAATTTACCTTCGTATTGCATACCATTTTTTGCGTTGCTGTTCCTTTCAATCGCTATGCCTACCTTTGCGCAAGGTGTGCCACGGCTCAATTCGCTGTTTCCTGCAGGCGGGCAGCTCGGAACCATTATCGAGATCGCAATCCAAGGTTCCGATTTAGAGGGCGCACACACCCTTATTATTGAAGGTGAACCCGGCATCACCGCCCAGCTTTATCCTGGTGGTGGCGCGGTTGATAATACATATAAACCCGTCTTTGAGGCGAATTGTGGGCAATGTCACGAACTCCGATCACCAAATAACCGATCGATGACACCAGCACAGTGGGAAACCACTGTCCGACGGATGGTTACAGAGAAAGGCGCGGAGATCAATGCAGAAGCACAGTCCCAAATTATCGCTTATCTGACATCGGCAGCGAGAGTTTCCAGTGGTGGGTTAACCGCGGCGTTGTCAATCGCATCGGATGCCCCTATCGGGATGCGCGAAATTCGGGTCGTCGGTAAGCACGGCACCACCACAGCGTGGCCCTTTGAGGTTAGCCAAATCCCTGATGTCCTTGAAACAGAATCGAATAACACCCCAGAAACCGCTACCATTATTGAATTGCCGAGTCTCATCAACGGGCTGATTAATCCCGGTGGCGATGAAGATTATTACGTTTTTGAAGGCGCGAAGGGGCAGCGGTGTATCTTCAGTGTCAACGCCTATCGTCTCAACAACATTAGCCAGCAATTCTTCAATCCCACACTCTCTCTTTTCGATGCAAAGGGGGTTGAATTGGCACGGAGTAACGGATTCTACAGTTTAGATCCGCTTCTTGATGTTACACTTCCTACCGACGCGTTTTATGTGTTGCGCATCCGAGATCTGTTGCATCGCGGCAACCCGGATTCCGTTTATCGCTTAACAGGCGGTGTCCTGCCTTACAATACCTATCTCTTTCCAACTGGTGGCACGCTCCCCAATGGAGGTCGGGAAGTAGGGACAGGTCTTGTGCCTGCCCACTTCTACGGACCGCCCACGCCTCCCGAAGCCAATATCGTTCAGTGTGTTATTGGAGGCGAGAATCTTCCGCAAACCGAATGGCAGGTTGAATTAACTGCAGATGAACACCCAGGACTCAAGCAGATTCGCACACCCTACGGCATTTTTCCCTTTATTGTTAACACACACTCGGAAGTTGTCGAAGAAGGGCTGGTAGTTCAATCCGCGTCAGATGAAACAGTTGCACAGGAAATCGCGCCTCGATTCACGGAGTCCGAAATCCTTTTTGGGGCGAAATGTTCCGCGTGCCATGAACTCCGTTCACCGAGCAATCGCGCACTCTCTGCAGAGGAATGGGAACGCACCATTACACGCATGTCGAATAAAGAAAACGCCGACATTACGCCGACCGAACGCGACCGTATCATCGCTTTCGTTGCGCAAGAGGCACAACGTTTAGCCGAACTCGACGCACGCCAACTTGAACACACACAGCATCTCACGACCCCGGGCGCACTCAGTGGACGCATCTCAGAACCCGGTGAGGTCGACTACTATCGGCTTACCATGTCAGAGGGAACCAGCCTCGGCCCGTGGTGGGTGATTTCTCCGTTTGATAATATTGACGAGCAGGGGTTCGATACCGTCTATCCACCTGAAATTGAGATAGATTTTGAGAAAGAATATGTCGGCAAAGAGGGACGAAGAATCGGATGGTATAAAACCGATAGTAGAGGCGAAAATGTTTTCTCAAATGTCCCCGAAGACGATGTCACAGGCTATGCCTTAACCTACCTCGAATCTGATCGGGACCAAAACTATCTCTTGTCCCTCGGCTCTGACGATACGATCAAGATATGGGTGAACGATGAACTTGTTTTTAGCAAATACGTCCACCGTCCCCTCCGCCGTGCTGATGATGTGATCCTGCTGCCGGTCTCTAAGGGCAGAAACAAAATTCTGGTGAAAGTTACGAATGGGTACGGACCGTGGGGATTTTTCGCAGACATAGGCGGTTATTCGTTGACTGTCTCCGCAGAACGTCTCAATTCACCGCTAAGCCCCTCACTCACCTTACTCAATGCCCGCGGCGAGGTGTTGGCGAATAATGCTGGTGTCGGCGGAAGGCGCAACGCCATCATTGATTACAGTTTCGATGAACCCGGTGTATATGCTGTTCGCATCGAGGACATCGCTGGCAATGGCGGACCAGGGTATGTTTACCATTTAGATGCCCGTCCGACAACTCCAGACTTTGCTATCTCCGTAACACCCGATAACCCGAATATCGGGCGTGGTGGAACCGTCCTATTGGAAGTGACCCTGCAACGCCGCGTCGGGTTCACAGAACCGATACGACTCTCCGTTGAAAACTTACCTTCCGCCATTACTGCCAGCGAAAGCGCAATTCTCTCCGGGACGGGGGTGACACAAGGATACATAACTCTGACTGCTACTCCCGATGCTGAGTTGACGCATCGTGTCGTTCAGGTCGTTGGTGCCGTCACGACCGCCACTGGCAATCAATACCGTCGCACCGCGATACCCGTTGAAGTCTATCGTATTCAAAACAATGACCAGACCGTCCAACGGAAAAACGTTGTAGTCAGCGTCACAGAAACCGCCTCTATTATAGTGTCAACCGGAATCGAGGAGGTTGTGGTAACGCCTGATACCCCAATAGACATCCCCGTTACAATTGAGCGGCAGAGCGGCAATCGACAGAACCTTAACCTCACTGCCGTCGGTCTACCCTTTGGCGTGCGGCTCCAACGGCGAACGACGGTCCTCCGCAAGCGTGCAACCGAAGCCGTCTTGACGCTTATGCCGAATATTATTACGACAGGGACCACCAGTAATCAGTTACGCCGTAACCCCTTCGTCGGGGCGCAGCAAACGCTTCCCTATACCTTTGTTATCAACGCCTCGGTGGGGCAAAGGGTTGTAGCGAGCAGTCCCGCCATCAAACTATGGCTTGGAAGACCCGAAAATTCAGGTCAAGATGCGATACTGGGTGGCAATTAGACTTTATAGTAAAGTCTAAAAATATGTGTGGGCAGCATTATGATTTGATGCCTCTCTCCACTTCTTCTGTAGGTGCCCCCTTCTGTGGGAGGGGTTTCTAACCTCGACTCCCAATGCAAATGCAAAATAAATTTGACATCTGTCGTATTTTGTAGTATACTTAACTCTGTTGCAAAAAATTTGACAAAGTTAATTTTTTATGCTATACTACATACTGTCGTTTGGGGGTGTAGCTCAGTTGGGAGAGCATCTGGTTTGCAACCAGAAGGTCAGCGGTTCAAATCCGCTCATCTCCATCCAGAACTGGTCAAATTTGGCGAAAGTTAGATTTTTTTCAAAATAAATTTGACAAAGTTATTTTTTTGTGGTATACTTACCATTGACGAACATCGGAGTAGCTCATTCAGGCGAGCATCTGTTGAGAGTATGACAGAAAACGGTTCGATCCCGTTCAGCTCCATCACCTATAATTGAATAGGTGCTGTTCTTTGACAATTGTATATAGAGGGTAAATCGGTAGAATGATGATATTACTTATCAAGCTACTAAGAGCTTACGGTGGATGCCTTGGTGCCAGGAGTCGACGAAGGGCGTGACAGGCTGCGATAAGCTTCGGGGAGCCGCTTAATAGGCTTTGATCCGGAGATTCCCGAATCGGGCAACC
>JAGWBV010000020.1:33928-34288 GCA_021295715.1 Candidatus Poribacteria bacterium
GGAGAAGTGAAACATCTCAGTACCCTGAGGAAAAGAAAGAAAACCTCGATTCCCCCAGTAGCGGCGAGCGAAAAGGGAAGAGCCCAAACCCGGTATATGTTCAAGCCTGTGTGCGTTGTATATCGGGGGTTGTGGGGTTCGTTAGGTGTGGATACAGACACACCAGAAAGGAACGTGCTTCTAGTCTAATGTCTCTGGAAAGAGCAACCGGAGAGGGTAAAAGTCCCGTGGACGAAAGAAGTGACGCTTTTCAACGAGTACCCCAAGTACTACGGGATAGACAAACCTGTAGGAATCCAGGAGGACCACCTCCTAAGGCTAAATACTCCCTGGCGACCGATAGTGAACGAAGTACTGTGA
>JAGWBV010000021.1 GCA_021295715.1 Candidatus Poribacteria bacterium
GTTGGGTTGCTTGAGACGGCAAAGCATTCCAATGCGGGTGCGTCGTCTTTTTCAAATCACTCAAGTGCGCGCACATTGCCTCATAACCGGCATACGGCAGTCCGTCTTTATACCTTTGACGCTGCCACTGATGAAAATACTCGTGGACTTGCCACATATCGTCAAGCAGATTGCCAATGCGTATCGTGTTCGATTGTTTCCCAAGCGGATATTTATAGGTTTTCATGGTATATCGCGTATCGCGTCTTTAACCTTCAACCAAGATAGGTTAGAGACAGACACGCCTTGCAGCGTGCTTGGTTGTGTCCCCAACGCGATAGTATACTTAGACTACAATTTGACCTTATTTTCAAATTTATTTCGTAGTGATTACGTCTTTAGCGGGAAACCTATATCCCAAACCTAAAGGATTGGGCTTTACGCCCGAATGCCCGTAAATCCAACCGCGTTCTGTACATAACTATATAGAGTCTACGAGAGTGAGAAAAGATAGTAAAACAAACACCAGAAACGAAGGGCGAGGTATGGAGACCCCGCCTTACAATATTACAAAGTCGGCACTGTCACTGCAACTTCGCGTCCACCGGCATTTGAGGAATCGATAACGCCTTGGATAATAACGTTCGTGAGCAGCACGCCGTAGGGATCGATCGGCGCAGGTTTTCCTTCACGGACAGCGTCAATAAACGCCGTATCTTCCTCATGGAATACACTCACCGATTCAAACTCGGTGAACTCTTGGTCAAAAATCTCACCGTCTTTGTCGCCATAAACGCGGACACCGTCCTGCGGTCCACGGACCTCGCCAATGCCGAGACGGAGTCCCGCTTTTTTGCCAAGGAAAATCGTCCCGCCGAGCGAATCCATGTTCATACACCAGCACGTTTTGAAAACCATGCGCGCACCGTTCTCGAAGACCACCCAACCGACACCGAAATCTTCAACTTCGGTCTCTTTAAGCGCAGGATTCCACGTGTTGTGTAGGCTCAGATAGTTAGAGGTAATACCAGAGACGGCTACAGGCTTAGGATGCCCCATCAAATAGAGCGCGGTATCCAGTGCGTAAACACCGATGTCTGCGGACGCGCCTAAACCCGCTGTCGCCTTGCGAATAAAACTACCACCCGGATTCCCACGTCGTCGATCTGCAACCGTTTCGACGTAGTAAATATCGCCAAGCGTGCCAGCGTCAACAATCTCTTTTGCTTTAACGACCTGTGGTGAATATCGGAGTTTCAAACCGACCATGAGGATTTTATCGTTTTCTTTTGCAGCACGCCACATTGAAGCCGCAGCGTCCAACGTTGCTTCCATCGGCTTCTCGCAGAAAACATGTTTGCCAGCGTTCAGCGCGGCGACGGTCGGTGCCGCATGCACACCGGTGGGAGTACAGACGTACACCGCTTCAATCTCGTCCATTTTAAGCATTTCGTTGTAATCGGTAAACGTGCGCTTGATGTCCCACTGTTCTTTCGCACGCTCCAGGTTTGCGGGGACAAGATCGGCAGCAGCGATAATCTCGGCACCTTCAATCTCAGCAAGCGTTTGACAGTGTGCCCCCGAAATGCCGCCCGCCCCAATCAAACCTAATTTAATTGTTCGCATTTTCATCTCCTCATCAGATATTTTATTTTATTGATTTTATCCATTTCCCCTTTAGAAGTCAAGCGAAATTCTACGCACTTTAGGGCTATTCAACGCTTCTGTAGGAGGGAACTCCGATTCCCGACAATATTAGCATTCGGCAATCAGGGCGGTATCAGTGGGGGGCAGATACAACCTACGTCTTTTCTGCTGACCGCCGATTGCTGATCGCTGACGGCTAACCGCCGAAACTCATGTTGACACAATTCCAATCTTATGCTATATTCCAAACACACTCTTAACGTTTGAGGAGATCATTGTGAAAGCGGCTCAATTTTACGGTGGAAAAGACATAAGGGTCGAAACCGTACCCGATCCAACACCCGAAAAAGGACAAGTGTTGGTCCAAGTAGAAGCAGCAGGGATCTGTGGTAGCGATCTGCATGGGTACCATCATCAGCCAGAGAAACCCCTATCGCCACGTATTGGTGGACATGAATTGATGGGAGAGATTATCGACATAGGTAGAGACGTTACAGCGCATGAGAAAGGCACTCGCGTAGCGGTTGAACCGATCACGCCGTGTAACAACTGCCCCGAATGCTTCAATGGCTATTACAATATCTGTGGGAACCTACGGCACGGTGGCGGTGGTTTTGCGGAGTTCATGGTCGCTCGGACACCGAACGTGTACACATTGCCGGATAGTGTTTCTGCTGAAGGCGGCGCATTAGCAGAGGTTTACGCAGTCGCCGTCCATGCCGTCAACAGGGCGATGGTATCACCTGGAGACCGTGTTGCCATTATCGGAAGCGGTCCCGTTGGGTTGACGATCGCTCAGGTAGCCGATGCCGCAGGAGCAACCTCTATCGCCATGCTCGGCAAGCCGGATGGTCCGGTACAGATCGCACACGAGGCGGTTGGAGCTATGCCTATCAATGTAGATAAGACGGATGCTGTTGAGGCTATCATGGACTGGAGCGACGGCAGAGGGGCGGATGTTGTCTTTGAGGCAGTGGGTGGGTCTGCGAATACACTCGAACAGGCGACAGAGATCGCCGCGAAACGCGGACGCATCTGTATGGTAGGCGGGCATCGCACTCCGCTCTCCTTTTCAGAACGATTCGCGCGAAGTAGGGAGCTTACAGTGATTTGGTCGTTCTGTTACGGTAGGCGAGGTGGGAAGACAGAGTTCCAAGTTGCCATCGACTTACTCGCTGCTGGCAAACTCGACCCGAATCCACTGATCACGCATCGGTTCGAGTTGGACGACGTTGCACAAGCGTTCGCAGTCGCAGCCGGACGTGATGAACACGGGTCCGTCAAAGTTCTCGTGCTGCCTAATAATTAATTAAAGGAAGTAAAATGGAAAAACTTAAACTGCTCGTATTTGTCGGAACAGAAGGGATTTACCACGATCATGCCGGGAACGGACAGTTCTTGACGGCGATGCTCAACGACACCGATAATATTGAAGCCGATTTCTCACAGGACTACAACCTGCTTGCGAATGGACTTGACAAATACGATACCGTACTTTTCTACACCGATGTCGGGGAATTCACAGCGGCACAAGAAAGCGGTCTACTCACCTATATCCGAGCAGGCGGCGGGTTTTTCGGACTGCATACCGCAGCTGCTTCGTTCAGAGAGGCTGAAGGCTACCACGGTATGCTCAACGGGTTCTTTGACGGACACAGTCCCTATATGGACTTCACCGTTAATGTGAGCGACTCTGAGCATCCGATTACTGAAGGATTAGCGGATTTTGAGGTGACGGATGAACTCTATTATCTGAAGCACAATCCCGATACATCTCACCATCTCATGCATGCCTATGACGAAACAAAAGATGTGACGCATGTTATGGCGTTTCACCATACGTATGGTGAGGGCAGAGTGTTCTACTTCGCACTTGGACACGATATGGCTGTGCTTGAGAATCCGAGTTTTCAGACGGTTATCCGCCGCGGTGCACTGTGGGCTGGAAACCGGCTTTAGGCAACCCATACGACCCCTGTTCGGACGGGTCCCCGTGCCCGTCCGAATCCAATATACATCACTACACCATTTCACGCGCCGGATAATGCTTATCGCCCGGTGATATATCCGTCGGATCGTTCGACACAGCAGCCTCCGGTGGCACCATAATCTGATTTTCGTTCACCGGATCATCGGTTTCCGTCCGCCACTGTTCCAAACGGTTTCGCATCTCTGTCAAAACTTCTGCATAATCGGGATGCCCCGCGAGGTTATGTGCCTCCGACGCATCAAACACGACATCATACAACCGTTCTGATTCGACAGGCTGGTCGCTCCAACCCTGTTCCATCATAAAGGTTTTGCTGATACTATCATCGCAGTTCGGGAGTGCCCATTTTTCCGCAGTGTCATAGCGGCGGATGTATTTCCATCGTTTCGTTCGGATCGCGCGTTGCGGCTCATAACAGCAGTGATAGTTGACTTCAGCGAAGATGGCATCGCGAGTATCTTCCGCCTCACCACGAACTAACGGGAGAACAGAATGACCCTGTAGCCACGCCGGTGCTTCAATTCCTGCCAATTCACAAATCGTCGGGAAAAGGTCAATCTGACTGACTAACCCGTCCACGACTTGTCCATCGCTGAAGCCTCCGGGACCGCGGACGATAAGCATTATACCGATGCCGTGGTCGCTGAGATGGCACTTCATACGTGGGAAGGCGAGCCCGTGGTCGGTCGTGCATATCACAAGCGTGTTCTCAGCAAGACCGTTTTCCTCCAATGCGTCAAAAACCACACCCATTTTCTTATCCAACGTGCGTGCTGCGTCTATGTATTCTGCCATATCCTGTCGGGTAACGGGTGTATCGGGGAAGGGGGCAGGTGGTTTCACATAGCGCGGGTCGGTTTTCGGTTCTCCATCCGGCGGCGGATCGAACCCTTTCGCTCGACGATGTGTTTCGCCAAATCCGACGTCTAAGAAGAAAGGAACATCATGCTTCTCCGAGATGAAATCGCGCGCGCGTTCCTCTGCCCCCGCTCGCACGGTGCCTTCGGATAAGAGCCGCTGGTATCCTGTCTCCTTAAGATCTCGGACGACATGCTGGAATCCTGCCAAGGCGGTGGTATATCCAGCCGCATTCAAGGTGTAAGTGATGAGATGCTCTGGTACCGGAAGGCTCCATCCCCGATTTGCCAAGCCTCCCATACCGCAGCTATGTGCCCATTGTCCAGTGAGGAGTGCAGCGCGAGAGGGTGAACAGGTTGGATTTGCACAAAAGGCGTTTCGGAAGACTACCCCTTCCTCCGCAAGTTGCTGGATATTTGGTGTCGGGATTGCATGCCCGTAAGGCTGGACATACCGACCCGTGTCGTGTGAGTGAATATAGACTATATTTGGTTTGTTCATACAGTACCCTTAATATAAAGTAGGCGCGCTTCGCAAGCGCGCCGATTCTGAAAAATACTTCTTTATTTACCGAGAACTCTTCTGCATAAGCCGGGAATTATTCCGGCTGGAGGTGTGCCCGGGCAGCATCTTCCTCCAAAAGGTGCCAGTCTTGCGTAAGCATGGATTCGCTTAGCAAGGCGATTTCAGGAACTCGGAGTTCCTCGCTGAAAATTGTCGCAAATGCTCGTCTGAGTTTCGGCAACCGATTGGGTCGAGTGAATTTCGCAGTGCTCTGCGCATCGATTGTCGTTTCAACAATTTTTTCTGACATGGTACACCCCCTATGAACGTCCGCTCCACCAAAACTGAGAGCGGATAGGAAAGCCAATGCACATCTGGTTAATGTTGTATGACCCCAGTATACTTTAAATTCGCAAAAATGTCAAAGATTTTTTTTACAAAATATTTACCCATTCTGTTGACAGTAAATTGCGACTATCGTATCATGTCAGAAAATGCGTCGGGTCGTAAAAATTAGTATCGAAAACGCAGCACGCAACAACGGCGCGGGCGGATACTATGAAAGAACCGTTAAATCTCGAATCGCGTCGTTCTTCCGCAAGGTATAATTAAAAATTTCCAGCACAAAGGAGATTACCCATGGCACAACGAGAAACGCTACCGTTCGTGGAATCAACTGGTAGTTTTGCGAACGCAAGGTACCGAGGGACCCGCATGCCGCCCCCAGAATGGGTTAAAAATCCCGATGAACGGGAAAACATGTATGTGCGGGAGGCGATCAAGGTCTACAACGCGCGTCTGTTGCAGCCGCCTCCAAACCTTGAGGTAAACGGCTTCCAGTTGGTAGACGCAGATACGCAGGTGAGGAATCTGAACGATCAGGATGCCGTAACGACGCGCTTCTATCAGGAGTGCGCTGACCTCATCACGGCGATTACAGGTTGCAGCGAAACACGGGTCATGCAACACCAATATCGGAATGGGTTCGGGGGACTTCCTAAGGACCATCCACGTGGCAATAAACCGACCCCAAACGGAAGCGAAGGCACCTACGGGGGCATCCATTCAGATGTCAGTCCATATTCCGAAGACGGGTTTGAAAAGATTGCCAATGGGAAGCATTTTCAGATGTACAATGTGTGGCGGAGCACCGATCTGGAAAGAGATATTTACGTCATGCCACTCGCTATTTGTGACATGGCGACGGTTGCGCCGGAGGATATAATTGCCGCCGATGCTTGGTCGCAGACGCAAACGCCGAGACGACTCGTCAGTTTACGACTCGTGCATAATCCGAACCAGCGTTGGTATTACTTTCCACGGATAACACCGCAGGAGACGCTGATTTTCAAGCAGTATGACACACGTCAAGAGCAGTCGAACATGCGGACAGCCTTTCACGGTGCGATAGACGATCCGACAACACCGGAAGACGCGCCGCTCCGCGAAACGATTGAAGTGCGTCTGCTCGCGCTGTTCGATGAAGATACTGATCGGGAGGCAAGGAAAGCACGGTTTCAAGCCGAGGTCCCCGAGACCCACACCGACGGCAAAATCTCTGATTGGGTAGAGCAATAGCCAGTATAAGTAAGGTAAACCTGGTTCGTAGTAGCGCAATTTATTGCGCTTTCGGGACATGCGATAATGCACATCGCATTTGGGCGAGTACGCCGCAAAATCGAACGACGAACCTACCCTAAAATTCAAAATGGATGGAACGGTAGGGCTTGATATCCGATTAACGATCTGCCGCTGCTTGTTTTGCTTTGTTGATTTCTGTCAATATGTTCATGGCGTGCAATGACTCCGCTTTGTCGTATTGCGGACACTGACGTAAACCCGCAGCGAGACAGCGGTGGACTGCTTCGGCTTGATAGAGAAAACCGTGTTGATTCGGAGAGGATCTCGCCATCGCGACAGACCCGGGCAATGGATACTCAAAGTAATGCAGCGGTGCAGGTGCATTGCGTGTCCTGTATTGCGAAGGCACGCCGTTCGGTGGTGGGATTCGGATGGAAATACGCGTCGGACAATGTGCGGGTCGCTCAAGTGTAATCCGCCCCTCGGTGCCCACGAGTTCTGTCACCTCTGGGAGTTCAGAGTTGCGCGGTGGGAATGTCAGTATCGCGTATTTATCTTCACCGTAGTCTACAATTGCCCCACCGGCGTTGTTGACGACGACAGTAACCGATATCGGCACAGCAGCGGCACCGAAGGCGAGCGGTGCCGCTTGAACAGTGTAGATTGGGTCGAAGAAGTCGGACTGTGTTAGCACAACCTCTCCAATCGTGCCTGCCTCAATGGCGGCGCGAGCATGCTCCACCGCAGGGAAAAAACGGGTCCACATGCCGTCCTGCATCATCACATCCTTCTCCTCGGCTGCTGCATACATCTCTTGCGCATCGGAAAGGGTCTCGGTGAGCGGTTTCTCACAGAGCACATGTTTGCCCGCCTCAATGGCGAGAAGGGTATGTTCCTTGTGCAGTCGGTTGATCGTGCCGATGTATACAATATCTACGTCATCGGCTGCAACCATTTCTCTATAGTCCCCGTAAGGAGTCGCGACCCCATACTGACTCGCAAATTCTTTCGCTCGGTCAATCTCCCGTGCCGCGACAGCAGTTACAGTTGCGCCTTCGCAGGCGTGTAAAGCCCACACCCACTGCGCTGAGATGTTACCAGCACCGAGAATACCCCAACGCAATGGAAAAGCGACATCTGCCGCACTTGTAAGCCCACGGCGAATATCCAGTGGTGTTGAGAGAGGCATGTTGTTTGTCATAGAGTTCATAGCGGTCCCCTTTCGTCAAAGCAGACTTAGTGAATAAGATGATTTAGAAGGGATGCTGTTAAGAAAATTAGGAAAATTATAGTTAACCGTTAGCCCGTAACGAAGTGGAGGGCGGATATACAGAAAGGCACGCGAAAGTCTCAAACCCATGTCGTTTTTCCGCAAGGTAAAATTAAAAAACTGTTATGCCCACGCGTCGAGGACGACTTTTCCACAGTCATGTGTACACTGCAATGCCCAGGCTTCCTGAATCTGGCGCATAGGGAAGGTGTGCGTGATGAATGTATCCAACTGATCCTTCACTTGTGTAATCATCCGCATCATAGCAGGAGTGTCTGAAAGGTTGTAATGCCGCGTGCCGTGTAATATCAAGCCTTTATTGATAATAGCACTTCCCTGAATTTCCACGTCACCAATGCCGCCAATCAATGCAATGTGTCCTTTCGGGCGTGTTACGTCAATCAATAATCGGACTGCTGCGGAAGCCGCTGAGCACTCCACGCCTTTGTCTGCGCCTCTGCCATCTGTCATATCCCGAATCTGATCGGCGACATCTTCATCTTGTGGGTTAACGACTTCTGCCGCACCGAGTTTTTTCGCCAGGTCCGCTCGATACGGATGGCTCTCAACAGCGATGACGCGCGCACCTCTATACACTGCGTTAATCACACCACCAAGCCCAATAGGTCCCATCCCCGTAATCAGAATAGTATCAAACGCGCTGACATTCATCAACCGCATGGCATTGGATGTTGATCCGAGTCCACAGCATGCCATTCCAGCGTGATCATAGGAGACCCCATCCGGGATCGGCACCAGTAGCCAGTCCTGCTTAAGGATGTACTGCGCGTAAGTCGCCGTCACACCTGTCTGTTCGGTAACGTGTAGGATCTTGTTGTCGTCTGGGCAGTGCGCATATTCGCCTGTTAAGCAGACATGACACTTTCCACAAGGATAGTGTGGCATGACGACAACGCGGTCGCCTACCTTAACAGTGCCTTCTTGTGCGATGTCTACCACTTCACCAGCCGCTTCGTGTCCGAAACTGTCGCCTTTATGTTCGCTTTTGAAGCCTTTGTATTCTGTACACATGGGTGCCGAATGAATTTTCACGACGACAAACTCACCCTTGGCAACCGGGTCGGGTTTATCTATTAAGCCCGCACTTTCGGGGCCGAATTTTGCAACGACTTTCATCGATACCTCCATTCTTTGAAGAAGGCACAACCTAACAGGCTATGCTACAAAACATTGACTGCAACACCGACGCAGGCGGATAGAGGGAAGGTGCATCAAACATGGAACCGATTCCACTACTCCGCAAGGAAAAGTTAAAAATCCGTTTCTTCTGCGGTCTCATCTTCGTGCATAATTTCCTTTAACTGGAGTCCGATCCGGAAAGCAGCGAGGCAGATACCTACCGATATAGCGAACAACCACCGATAACCGATATAAGGCGCAAGAAACCCACCAAGGAGCGGCGCACAACTCACAGGCATAAGGAGCGTGTTCATGAAACCGATGTAACTCGGACGGTTCCGAGGCGGCGCGATGTTTAACATGTACGCCATGAAACCTACCATCATGCCGTTTGCCAAAATACCTCCAACGATGAAGATCAGGAGGAAGGCAGGCATTTGTAATGATGTCGGCAATATACCGGAAGAAAAGGCGAGCGCAGGCGGAATACCCATCAGAGCCGCTGTGATAATCAGCAACCATCGGACACCATACTTTTCACCGATATGTCCCCACAATGCGTTTGAAATCACACCACTCAACGCAGAACAGACGATGAAAAATCCCATCGTCGCTTCTGAAAATCCTAACTCATTCAATGCATACGGCATGTAGAACGGAGATGCCATGCCGGAAAAGTGTGCAAAAACACGGAAGAAAATGAAACGTCGGTAATTTTCGTCTGTCCGCAGGAAGTAAGCACCGTGTTTTAGATGTTGCCACATCGGTTGCCGCCTCGGATGAACAGGATGAATAGGCTCGCGTACTCCTAAAAAACTCACAAAAGAGAAGAACGCTGCCGCCACCGAACAGACGAAGAGAAAAGCGTAGTTATACGGAAACCCAAGATCGGTATCCAGGCGACAAACGGAACCGATAAAATACATGGTGACTGTTTTAAAAGTCTGTGTGATATTCCCCAATATGCCCGTAAATTCAGATTCGTCTCCGAGTACTGCGCGAACCAAGAATCCAACCCAAATCGCAAAAAAGCCACCATAGAGTTGGCGCAAGCTAAAGAAACGGGCGCGCTGCTGCGGTGCTATCGCTTTAGAAACGATGTCCATGTACGGAAGGGTCGAAACACCCATGGCGGAAGAGGATAAAAAATAAAGGCACAGAAAGGAGGCGGCGAGCAGCGTTGGGTTTTGTTCACCAATTGTGATCGTGCAGAAGAAGACAGCAAGCCATGCTAAAACCCGAACACTCATACCGAGCGCGTAGAATGGCATTTTTCTCGGACGGTGTTCAAGCAGGTTCGACATCAGCAGTTGGGGCCACATCCATCCTGCCGTCATCATTGAGCCCGTTAAACCTACCAGAATGTCGGAACCGCTTAATTTATGAATAAAAGCAGGAAGCACCGTCGATGAGTCCGCAAACGCTAAGTTAATACGCATAAAGGTGCCTTGAAGCAGCGCAAATCGAAAATTTCTCCGTTGGTCACCTACTTTTTTAGGCATTCTCTCTTTTGTTCCTATCCAAACTTTTTGTTTTTACGGTGGATCCTAAAAATAAGTAGACATTCCACAGAACGACAGACCTATTCCCACCACTGCTGGCGGGGTTTGCAACCCCGCCTATAATTTTCAAGTAATTTTAATATCCGCTATATAGTTGTCATCCCGCAGCCAGAGCACCTTTGCGTGTTACAATCATTAGCAGTTCACCTTACTGACTGCTGAAAGCGGAGCGACCTGATTGCTAACGGCTACTTATCTTTTGACATAATTTTCGCAATTAGGTTGAATTGAAATTTCCATCGTGTCTTCGGTCCCCAAACAAAATTTCCTTTACAGTGTCTCAAAGTCGTGCTAAATTTTATAGAGTTTACACAATTTTGACCAGATTCCGCTCGCTGAGATGGCGAACCGTCAAAAGACACACGCGGTTTCCTGGTACATCCTTACAGGTTATGCTACAATAACCTCAAAACCCGTAGCGCGTAATGAAATTGTGCCTTAAAGTGCATAATTTGTCTTTGCTTTACATTTGGAGAGCGGATATAAGAAAGGCACTCCAAAGATAGAACCCGCGTCATTTAACCGCAAGGAAAAATTAAAATCTGACCATCCCTTTTAAAAACGGATTGCCAGCCTGCAACAACGGCGCAGGCGATTCCAGAGAAGGATGTGTCAAAGTTCTAACCTATGTCGTTCTCCCGCAAGGAAAAATTAAAAAATATGGAACCTCTTCGAATTGGATTTCTCGGTGCCGGCGGATTCGCAAGGCATACCATTTATCCGGCACTACATCTCGCCCCTGTCGCATTACAAGCTGTTTGCGATGCCGACGAAAATCGTGCAAAGGACGCTGCCGGCAAATTCGGTACAGGAAGATATTACACCGATCGGCACGAAATGTTTGAAAAGGAAGACTTGGAAGCAGTCATCATCAGCATGGGACCCGACCCAAGGCAGCCGCTCGTGCTTGAAACGCTCGCGGCGGGGTATCATGTATTCACACCAAAACCGCCAGCACCATCGCTCGCCGAAACGATCACGCTGGCGGAAACCGCAGAACAGCACAATAAAACATTGATGGTAAACTTCCAACGTCGGTTCAGCCTCGGTGTGCGGGAGGCAAGACAGATTATGCAAACCGAATCCTTCGGACAACTCACACAACTCTTCTGCTCATTCTGTAGCGGTAAGTACCCGACGGTCAAAAGTTACCTGCTCGATTTCGCCATCCACCACTTCGATTTGGCGCGGCACATCGCTGGCGCGGATGTGAAAGAACTCAGCGTTTTTCACAATGAAGTCGATGGACAAGGTGCCTTTGCTGTCGCCGTAGAATACACAAACGGCGCGGTGGGAAGTTTACAGTTGACCAGCCAACGCTTGTGGCAGCGTAACTATGACTACATCGAAATTACAGGACAACACGAATACATCGTTTTAGACGGGTTGTGGGGGGCACAGCACTTCACCGAATCCGGGAACACTTTTACCTCAAATTTCTCCGATCAGCGCAACGGAGAGCTGACAGGCGATGGTATCAGTCTTACCGAGTTCGTCAATGCCATTCGTGAAGACCGAGAGCCAATATCCAGCATACATGACTGTGTTGGCACGATGCGGTTCTACGATGCTGTCCTTCAACGCAAAAAAGGCGTTATTTCCTTAGTTGATTAGCGCGTCACCTCTCCCGCATCTCCATGTCTCGCCTCATAAGCAAGGGGCGAGACACGCAGCATAGGCTAACAGTCTATGCCGCAAAAAGCAGCCCGCAACAACGGCGCAGGCGAATCCTGAGAATGGCGCGTCAAAGTGATAATCTACGTCGTTCCTCCGCAAGGAAAAATTAAAAAATGCTTTCTAATACCTCAAGACACGTCTCTCCGTTAACCAACCGATGATAATATCCGCTGACGCGTTCCATAAAGTCCCGGTTCCCGTCCAAGCCGCTCGGTGACGCAGCACTGGCAGGCGACCACAATGCCGTGTTTGAGAGGATCGCCTTGATCCGTTCTGCTACATCTGATTCACTTACCCCAAACGTCCCTTTCAGAATGTCCTGTATCGTCCGATCAGGATCACGGATTTCGTATACCTCGCCAGTATCGGTAATACCTTTATAGTCGTCAGGAGGCGAGATTGTATGCGGTGTCAGAAACCGAAGTACGGTTGCGAAGGAATACGCGAAGTCAGATTTGAAGAGTTCTGTACTCGCATCATAGTTCGGTGAACGAACAATATCGGCGGCGCGTTCACGAAGTTTCACTGTTTCAATGATGTTGATCCGGGCGTTGTCGTCTTTGACTCGACGGATGCGCGCAACGAATTCCAATGAATATGCCAGCGCGCTTTTCCCTGCTATCGGGATGTCCGCCTCTACAATCTTAGCGTATCCATCCATCAGACGTTCGAGATGTGGTGCAAACGTTGGGTGTGCCGCTGCTTCGTTGACATATTCAATACCAGAGAGTGTTCCTTTGTGCGTAATCCCCGGCACATGCACAGAATTCACCAAAAGCAACTTCCAGTCGTGATACGATTCAATACTCTCCTGACTCACAACAACACCGTAGTCTTGAAGTTCACCGAACGGCACACGCAATAGGTCGTCCGAATCCTCCAGGATAAGTGGTGTCGCTGGCATTGCCTCGGCGTATGTTATCAATTCATCTTGGCTTTCGATCCGTGCACGCGCCTCCTCTTGAATCTCATCGGGCACAGCATAGACTTGCGGCACAAGGCGGTCTCCCATTTCATTGAGAAACCCCACGTTTGTTTCCAACCACGCCGCGTAATCATCGTTCCGTTTCGGATACTCGTTGCAGAGAATATCGCGGAGAATATCGCCGTTATTTCGGAGGTTATCGGTGTTGATGACACAAAGCGTCGCCTCCGCACCGTGATGACAGAAATAGCAATAGAGCGTCTCTTCCAAAACATCCATCGCCAGTTCACCCTTGGCGATTCCGGCTTCAGTTACACCGATAAGGAGGAGGTCCAATGAATGTTCCGTCTGAGCATAAAACTGCTCGCGTCCTGCCGCTGTGGCAAGTGTTGTCGCCCCAACGACGCTTGAGACCTGTTGGATGTCGTGAACACCGCTCATATCGAACGTGACAACATGGTATACGCCGCCTTGTTGGTTGAAGGCATCGGCTTTCTCAGTGCCACGCGGCTGACCCACAAAGATACCGCCGTCATAGAGGTTCCGTTGGTTGAGGATATGAACAAATTCATGGGTTAAGGCGCGTTGTAAACCACCCGCACCGATAGCAAGTATTTTGGTTGGCAGCATTTTTTACGTTTAAACCTCCGTTTTCCATTTCTATTTTCCATTTGGCTGTCGGCTGTCGGTTTCCATCAGCAAAGGGGGTTCTGTTATTTTTTCCCGCTGGTGAGATTTCCCAATCTCGCCTACTGACTGCTAATTGCTGACAGCTGACAGGGTTGTGTCAGCAACCCGTGCTGATGGCTATTCTAAAATATCATCATAAAGGGCTAAATAAGCGTCGGCGATGTGTTTCCAATCGTAGGGCTTAACACGCTCAACGCTCGTTTTGCCCATCTTAACACGATCTTCACCGGCGTTAATCAGTTTGACAAGCGAGTGCGCGAGTCCTTCAACATCACCCGCGTCGAACAACGCACCGTTAACGTTCTCAACCACGAGTTCATCAATGCCTTGAACACGACTGGCAACGATTGGTAACCCTGTCCCCATCGCCTCCAAAACAACGAGCGGCATCCCTTCCGCGAGCGAAGGCAAAATGAAAACGTCAGCATCGCGATACTTTTGTGGCAACTCGGAATACGGCACTGACCCCGCAAAGCGGATATGTGGTGCTACGCCGAGATCTTCTGACAATCTTAGAAGTTCCCCTTGATACGGTCCGTCGCCGACAATTTCAATTTCAAAGTCGTGTGCCGCGTTTTCGATAATATCTGGAAGCGCACGGATCAAAAACTGGAAACCTTTACGTGGTATGAGCCTCCCAATTGTAAGCACTCGGACCTTTTCCGGACAGGCATCGCGTTGAACCGGTTCAAAACGTCCTAAATCCAAGCCATCAGGAATCACGTCCATTTTCACAACCGAATCCGTTTCTCGTGCCAATTCGCGTAAACCGTCGCTACACGCCACAACCGCAGATGCATTACCCCAAATCGCTCGGATGATCGGTTTCAGAAGCAGGTATAACCACCGATAATAGGGCGGATCTGGGTTACGACTCGGCACATCACGCCCTCCTAAAAATACGACATACGGCACATTGCGAAGTTTCCGCAGAAGATACGCGCCACCACCCGCGGGGATACCGAAAAAGACCTGAACGATGTCGGGTTGGAACGGCTTCGCGAACCGCAAGCCGTAGAGACTTGAACTCACCGCGTAAGTCAGCATTTCGTGGACCGCACACACATCACGGTTCTTCCGAAGCGCACGCACGCGGTGCACGTGAAAACCCTCCATTCTCTCGTCTGTTGCGCAGTCGAGAAACTGAGAGGTAATCAGATGCACTTCATGCCCCGCCGCCGCGAAGTGTTTGCCTAAGAAGTAGCTAACCCAACCACCACCCCCACCGATCGGTGGAAATTCGTGATTGAACATCAAAATTTTTTTCTTTTTAATTTTTCTTTGCGGTTTGGTCAGGTGAGTCTGAATATTAGCGTGCCTCCCGTAGAGCTGAAGAACACCCAAGCAATACGCAGAAATACCCAAGCAAAACATGCCTCCGTTTCATTACGGGCTACGCGCTTTGAATGATCTTAAGTAATCACATACGACGTTACAAATTCAATAATCACGCCAGCGATATTGATGCCTGTGACCGACTCCAACGCCTCAAATCCCGGCGATGGGTTGACTTCCAGAACGACGGGTCCCCCGTTTGTCTGGAGCAGATCAACCCCGGCTATTTCCAATTCCAGTGCTGCTGCCGCTGCTATAGCCAAGCGAGTGTATTCGTCTGTCAGTGCTATAGCCTCTCCAGACGCGCCTTTGTGAATATTCGCTCGGAATTCACCCTGAGGCGCGCTCCTTTTCATCGCCGCAACGGCTTCGCCTCCTACGACCAGAACACGGATGTCAACCCCACCGGCTTCCGCAATAAAGGACTGGATAACATAGTCCTGATGGAGGTCGCACAGCGCATCTACAGTCGAGCTAAGCGATGTCGGCGTATCTAACAACATAACGCCCGTGCCGTGTGTGCCGTGAAACGGTTTTAAAATAAAGGGATACTCCCCGACTTCCGCCACAGCGTCATCTAAAAATGTGGCGGAACCGACGGTGAGACTCGGTGGGATAGGTAAGCCGTGCTGCGCAAGGATGCGGAGGGAGTGGAATTTGTGGCGTGCCGTCGCAATCGATTTTGCCCGATTCACCACAGGCGTTCCGATCCATTCAAAATGCGCCAAGACCTCTTCGCCGTACTGCGCTGTCGTCCGGCTGAGCCGTGGCACGATGACATCAAAATCTTCTGCCGGTTTCCCATGATAGGTAATACGATTACCGGTGCCACCGATATGGAGATAGAAACCGAAGGGATCTAAAATTTCTGCGGCGTGTCCTGAAGTGATGGCTATTTCGCTAAGCCTGCGTGTGGAGTGATTTTGAGGTCCCCGTGAGAGGATACCAATTTTCATAGTGTTATGACAGAATCAAAATCCTCTGCTGATGGAACAGATGTAGAAATAAACGCTAAAAAACCTACTTTTCCATTCCAAGTCAATCCAGATTTTGAGTGTTTACTTCCCTTGCTCGAATGGAGACATAATCCTATTTCGATGCTGGTGAATTCCCGCCTATGAGCAGTTCCAACGGTTCCGTTGATTCTCGCAAAAGTTTGAGTGCCGCTTCTCCCCGACAGCGATGCTCGTTTTGAAGTTCGGATACGCGTGTTCTGAAAAGCAGCATCGTCTCAGCAACCCCCGGTTCGGTAACAGCACCAGCAAGCAGACCTCGAATAATCAATTGAACATTTTTTAGCGCGGGGTTTTGTTGAACAGAATGTGTGGCACACTCGTTGATTAAAGAGCGATACTCGTTTAGCAAATCGGGTCCTACAAGCGCATTGCTCTCTGTAACCAATGACTCAGCATCCAAGACAAAACCGAAAGTGTTATCTTTTCCGTTCTCGTCAAAAATACTATAGCGATCATTGACAAACATAAAAATGTACTGGTGATCACCTGCTAAAAAATCTTCGATGCAAAACCTTTTGCCGTACCAATCTTTCTTCGGAACAATAGTTCCCTTCTCAAGACACGCATTATAATGAGATTGGTCAGTTGTGTAATAGGCATCAGCCATAGGGTAAACCTTTCTATAGGTATAACTCAAGTTACTACTAACAAATTTTGGTGTTTTGCTTGGGTATTTCTGCGGATTCTAACAAAGATTTCAGGCACTTTCCTCACCCCGTTAGGGGCGATATATCTGTAGAAAATGGCGTATTTAAGCAACTGCCCCCTGTAGGGGTGCTATGTCTATAGAGATAGGTGACTCACGTTATTGTATTAGAGTTTTAAGGGTTTTGACGACACACTCAGAGTCGTTTTCAGCCTCTTGAATCTGTTTGGCGAGCGTTTCAACGTCGGACATGCCTACCCATTGCTGCCGTTCTTCGGTGTAATCGCCTGTGCCAGCCCGAAACTGATGGATAAAACGTACCATTCCAACGGGTCCAAGTTTGTCAACTAATGCCTTAAAACCGAGTTCCAAAATTTGCTCATCTGTCATTCTGCTATTCTGTCAACTGGAATTTCAAGGGAAACCATGCCTTTATTTTTTCCTGCTCTTATAGGTAGCAATCAGAAAATCCCCCAACTCCTCAAAGGTATCAAAAATCCGATCACACAAATTCTCAAAGAAGATACTCCGCGTTCCAGGGTAAACCGCATATACGGGCTTATTATGGCGGGAAGCGTAATTCATTTCACTCAGAACACCGGGCGATAATTTATCCGTCGGATAAATGACAACCACGAAATCGCTCTGGTGAACGAACTGATAATCCCGTGAAATTGTTCGCGTTTGAATCTGTTCAATCACTTCCTCACCCATGTCACTCACACGTGGCGCGTCAGCACCTTCATCTTGCGTGAGGGTAACGAGTTCCATATCCTTGATCGTGAGTGGATCGAAAACAATAAACGAACGACTCAGTTTTTCCCCAATCTCGCGAATTTTCTCAATTTCCTTTGGCGTATCTCTCAGGAGCGTAATCGGGTAGCTGAGGTAAAATTTCGGTTTCGGTGAAAAGAGGAGTTCGTAGAAATTCTCGAGATTGTGTTGTCTTGCAACCGTATAATGTGGCTTCTCTGTGAAATGTGCCAGTTGCCTCGTCAGAAATTCTTCTTCATCTAACCAAACATTGAGTGCCGCTTTTCCCACGCCTTCCCATTGTGCTGTTTTTTCCATCCGTTCCGATATATCGGTGATGTTGTCAACAACGTTAATCAGCAGATCCGGTAGAAGAATTTCGATATCTCTGAAAGAGAACCCTTCAATCAGGCTACCACGCCATCGAAAGCAGGCGTGCAACCCGATAACAGCGTGCTCATAGTCTTCGGCGCGGCGTGCGATTTCATAGAAAGCCGTCCGTCTTGCCAATGATAAAACCGCTGGATCCGAGTCAAGCACTTTGTCTGTGAAATGAACACGAGCCTCCGCAGCAACACGGTGCATAACATCGCCGACGTTGAAGAAACCGATGTTCAGCTTCCTTTTCATGCACAGTATTTTAAAATTCGCCATCAGTTCTTTGCGACCTGAACAACTGATCCCCGTACAAATGATTTTCATGTTTTTAATTTTCCTTGCGGAGTAATCAAGCGGGTTTGAACTGTTGTGTGCCTTCCACCTATCCGTCCTCCACTTCGTTACGGACTACAGGTTTTTGAGGGTGTCGTAAGAGAGACCCTTTGTTAGACGGGAACCTCTTAACTGACTGCCGATTGCCGACTGCTAATTGCGAATTGCCGCGAGTGCTTCCTGCTCCTCTTTCTGCCACGGACGATGCGCGGGTGTATCCAGTTTCTTGGGCGGTCCGCTGAACACAAGGATATACGCTCTACGCACTTCCGGTGTGCTGTTCGGTGCAGAATAGTGCAAAGTCCGACAATGATGAAACGTCGCACCGCCTGCCGGTATCGGGCACGCCACTGCCTCTGATACGTCGACATCATCTGTCACCAACCCGTGCACCAGTGGATCGTTATCAATGTGCCGATGCCAACGCACCGCGCCTTTGTGAGATTTCGGGATAAATTGTAGGCACCCACTCTCAACTGTCGCCTTGTTCAGCGGGAGCCAAACACTCAAGCTGTGCGGCAGTACCTCTGGATTCCAGTACGCTTCATCTTGATGCCAAGGCGTTTCATTGCCGTAGTGCGCAGGCTTCAAAATCATGTGTCCACCACCGCTCACCTTGTCAGTCAATACACGAAGCAATTTCGCCGCGAGTCGCTGCGCGTTTCGGAAATAGACAGTCTCACGGAGTTCCGGGAATCGTGCCTCTGGACCCAACACTTGCGGCAACGTCTCTCGTCCGTTATGCGCACGTGGACCCGCAAGATCGAAGTAGCGTCCCTCCGCTTCCCCAGTCCGTTTCGTGAAGAGTTCATCGTAAATGCCTTTAAGCCATTCAACCTCTTCATCTGTTGTAATACGCGGAATACTCAAGTATCCGTTCTCTTGAAAGAAGGTGACCTGTTCATCAGTTACATCAACGTAAAAATCATTCTTGGATTTCATAAAATCACCGGATTAAGAGGTCGTAAGGTAAAATTGTTACGACTTGTGTCCCATCTTCAAAACCAAACAGGCTCAGCCACGTGACGACATGTTGCCACCGCGCTCCAAACAGGAAATGGAAGGCAGGAAGGAGAGAAGGTGGGAATCCCCATCCTTCCAATCTTCCAACCTTCCAATCTCCTAACTGAATCGAACCCTCCATGTCTTTGATCATCCGTTCCATGAGTTGCTCAAAAAAGGGTTTCTGCTCTGGTAACACGATAAGGTTAATTGCGTCATCATCGGTAAAACCCGCCTGCTCTTTAGCGATAGACAGTGCAGTTTCAAGCCCACCGAGTTCATCAACGAGTCCAAGTGTTTTCGCCTGCTTACCTGTCCAGACGCGGCCTTGTGCGATCTCATCAATTTCATCAAAGGATTTGCTTCTACCCGCTGCTGCCTTACTGACAAAATCCTTATACACCGTTTTCATCATCTTTTCGACGCGTTCCCGCTCGGTCGGTGTAAAGCCACCGTAGTCCGAGTAGAGGGTCGCGTTCTGCCCGTGTGCGATGATTTCCTTCGTCAACCCAACTTTCTTATAAAACCCCTTCATGTTCAGTTTACCACCGAACACACCGATTGAGCCTGTCAGTGTGCTGGGGTGTGCGACGATTGTCCCCGCTGCCATCGCGATATAATAACCACCAGATGCCGCAATATCTCCCATAGAAACGACGACCGGCTTCTCGCGCTGTGTGAGCATCACTTCCCGCCAAATCAGATCCGAGGCGAGGGCAGAACCCCCCGGACTGTCTATACGTAGCACGACTGCCCGAACGGAGTCATCGGTGCGTGCTTTCTCAAACGCCTCCTTTAACGTCTCTGGCGTAATCACCGGCATCGAAGCGAGAAACGACTCAACATCCGGTAATATGGGTCCATCCGCATAAATAAGCGCGATCTGATTTTCCGACGTGCTGGTCGGTGTCCGCTGGGGTGGATTTAACAGACTCAGTAACTGCATGAGTCCGGCGAAGCTGTTCATATCTGGCACTTTTCGCTTACGCTCGTAGTCCGGTTTAACGACCTGAACATCTTCGTCTGGAGACGCTGTTTTCAAGGTATCAAGAAGTTCGTCGTAGTATTGCAACGCATCAACCAAATTCTCCTGATGTGCCTCTTTCGCAGTGAACGGTCCGCTGTTTATCAAGTCCGACACGCCTTCCGCAGTGATACCCTCTCGGCTCTCTGCAATATGCGCCAACAATTGGGCATATAAATCGTCCAGCAACGTAGTCATCGACTCACGAAAGGCATCAGACATGCCGTCCCGCATATAAGGCTCAACACCCGACTTGTATTTTCCCATTACCAACATATCGGCTTCGATGTCCAACTTGTCCAGCAACCCCTTATAGAAGAGGACTTCGGCACGTAACCCCATTAAATTGAGGCTTCCAGTAGGCATCAGGACAACACGTTCCATCGTAGCGGCGAGGAGATATTCGGCATTACCGCCACTTTCCAGGTACCCGATTGTTTCTTTTTCGGTTTCTCCGAATTCATGGAGTTTATTGCGAATCTCTTGGAGCGTTGCCCACCCCACGCTGACATTGTCTATTTTGAAAATAATCCCTGTAATGTCATCATCTGTTTTGAGCGTATCTAATTTTTTAAAGAGACCACGTAGTGTTTTTGTCGAGGAGGTCCCAAAGGTGCTGATCGTTTTGGTATCGGCGTAGGCGCCGTTCAATGTAAACTCAACATATTTTTTAACAAGGGGCGCGGCTTCTTCCACCGCGTGTTCCTCAGCAAACACCGGCGAAGCGAGGACAAGCAACGCCAATAGAAACGTGTATTTTTGTAGGAATCTCATCGATTTCTCCTTCTTTTTATGTATCCAATTTGACGTTGCTATTCTACTATAAAACCGTGAGTGTGTCAAGTCACAAATCCTTCTGAACCAGAGGTGTCCAATTTCTCTGTAGGAGGGAACTCCGATTTCCGACTCTTCCTGACTATTCTCCAATATGCTGCGCAACCAAAGTCAAATCCAAGATATTGACGACCCCATCGCCGTTGAGATCCGGTGAATTCTCTCCAAAGCGCGAGGCAATAAACGTCAGGTCCAGGATATTCACGACCCCATCGCCGTTGACATCCCACGGAACTTGTGATGGTGGCGATGCAATCTCCCACAAGAGAATCGTGCCGTCCCAACTCCCACTCGCAAGTGTCCTGCTATCGGGTGAAAACGTCAACTGTGTTATATCTTTTGTATGCCCCTTGAGGACAGTAGCAGGTGAGTCTTGAGGTCCGTGTGTACGGAAGGTGGATGCATCCCATAGTAGAATTGTGCTGTCCCAACTCCCACTCGCAAACGACCCCCCATCTGGCGAGAATGCTAAGGCACCCACCTCACCTGTATGCCCTCTGAGAATAGAAAGCCGCTCTGTAGTCTCTGCATCCCATAACTGAATCGGTCCGTAAGCTCCACTACTTGCCAAGGTTTTACTATCCGGCGAGAACGCCAACCCAAAAACATCATCCCTACGTCCGCCAGCCCTTTCCTGTTTGCCAAGTGTCGCGCGATGTTGCCCTGAAGCGACATCCCACAAGAGAACTGCTTTGTCCCCACCGCCACTTGCCAACGTCTTGCCATCCGGCGAAAACGCCAATTCAAAAATCCAGTGTATATGTCCTTCAAGGGTAGTTTGGTGTTCTCCAGTTGCTAAATCCCACAGAAGAATCTTATTACTTCCATTCGTACTCGCAAGGGTTCTACCGTCTGGAGAAAACGCCGCTGTACCGAAGAAATCTGGCAACGTGAGGAGTGTCTGTGCGCCATCGGTTACATGCCAGAGATGAACCCTGCCTTCAGAACTTACCCTATTGATATAAGCTATGCCATCCGGTAAAAACGCTGCTGCCCGAATCCAACCGTTATGTCCGGTAAAGACGGATTCCTGCTCTCGTGCTGTTTCTGCATTCCATAGACGGAGGATACCCTCCTCACTTCCATTCACAAGCATGCTGCCATCTGGAAAAAAGTCAAGTGCCGTAACAACCCTTGGGTGTGCATGGAGCACAGTCTTCGGTTGAATATCAACAGTGTTTGGTGTCTGCAGGGTGTCCCACAATCGAACTGTATTATCATCACCTACACTGGCAAGTGTTCTGCTATCCGGCGAAAACGCAAGGGAATGGATATGCCATCCATGTGCTGCAAGCATCCTCCGCTGTTGTCCGGTGCCTGTATCCCACAAGCGAATTGTGCCGTTTCCACTCCCACTGGCGAGGAATGTGCCCTCCGGTGAGAACGCGACGGCAGAAACAATATGTGTATGTCCTGTGAAGCTATCTCGAAGTTGATGCGTCTCCATATCCCACAAGCGAATTCTATTGGCACTGTCTCCACTCGTGAGGGTCGTGCCATCAGAAGAAAATGCCAAAGCCCAAACCGGAGTCCTTATATGAACAACATCGTGTTCACCAGTGGCAACATCCCACAACCGAACCTTGCCATCCCGACTCCCGCCTGCAAGTGTTCTGCCATCCGGCGAAAACGTCACGGCTCTGAGACCTTCCGTGTGTCCTATAAAGGTAGCACGATGTTGGGCAGTAGCGACATCCCACAACTGGACGATATCCTCATAATCCGCACCACTCGCGAGCATGCTACCATCCGGGGAAAAAGCGAGCGTTACGATTCGACGCGCATGCGCGTTGAGTGTAGCATGCAATTGTCCGGTCGCGACATCCCACAAAAGAAGCGCACCATCCTCACCGCCACCAGCGAGTATCGTCCCATCAGGCGAATATACACAGGACCAGATGCCACGCGTCTGATCCGTGAGCAGGTCAATTTCTTGGTAGGTCTGCGCATCATAAATCCAGATGCCTATGGAACTTCCTACAGCGATTTGGGTGCCATCCGGCGAAAACTGAACACCAGTCGGCTTGCCTTTACTCAGCCGCGCACTCGTACCTTCGGGCAAATGCCAGCGAGCGGAGTCTACCGTGAAACCTTCGGGCAAAAACAGAACAAAAGTGAATAGCGGAGAGAAAAGAAAAAAGA
This sequence comes from Candidatus Poribacteria bacterium, assembly GCA_021295715.1. Taxonomy (NCBI): domain Bacteria; phylum Candidatus Poribacteria; species Candidatus Poribacteria bacterium. Next base: position 23,287 of record JAGWBV010000021.1, read on the forward strand.
GAATCTTTGGTTTTTGCATTTTCTACTCCACCTCCTCAGAAAGATGACTCGCCACGGATGTCAAATCCAAAATATTGACGATACCATCACCGTTGACATCTGCTGGTGATTGTTCTAAACGTGAGGCAACCAGCGTCAAATCCAAAATATTGACGACACCATCGCCGTTAACATCCGGGAAATCCTGTCCGAAACTATTGGCAACCAGCGTCAAGTCTTCGACATTAACAACACCATCACCATTAACCTGCCTTGTATGCGCTTTTAACACTGTTTCCGATCGTTGTGTATCTACATTCCACAACCGAATCGGGGCTTCCCAACTGCCACTGATAAGTCTGCGACCATAAGTTCCACTCGCAAGCGTCCGACCGTTCGGAGAGAGTGCCATCGCAGTAATCCCATCCGTATGCCCTTTTAGCGTGGTTTCTTGGAGGTGACCGCCACTCGCGTCCCACGATCGAATTGTCCCGTCACGACTTGCACTGGCAAAAGTTGTGCCATCCATCGAAAAGACAATATCGGCGACTTCTTGCGTATGCGCGCTGAGTGTCCTGATGTGTTGTCCAGTGCTCGCGTCCCATAAGCGAATTTCACCGCGCCGACTGCCACTGACAAGCATTTCGCCATCTGCGGAAAACGCAACCGAGGTGAGCCAATCCGCACTCCCTATGAAAGTGGATAGCTGGCTTTTAGTGCTTACATCCCACAACCGAATTGTACCGTCCCAGCTCGCACTGACGAGTGTTTTTCCATCCGATGAAAACACAACCGCTTCAATCTCTGACGTGTGTCCTTCAAGCGTCGCGAGGTGTTGGTTCGTGGCGATGTCCCACAACTGAATCAGATAATTGCTACTTGTAAGCGGTAACTCTTGCCCCCCATTGGCAAGGAGCCTGCCATCTGGTGAGAACGCGAGAGCCCTGGCTCTGCCCGTATACGCTTTTAGGCGAGCCTTGTGTTGTCCAGTTTCTACATCCCACAAACGCACAGATCCGTAACTACTACTGGCAAGGGTTTTACCAGCCGGCGAAAATGCCACAGCCCAGATGCCATACCTGTGCTGCGTAAAAGAAACTTTGTGTTGCTGGGTTTCCACATCCCACAAACGGATGGTGGTATCCGAACTACCACTGGCGAGGGTCTTGCCATCTGGTGAGAACGCCACACTCAAGACTGACTGTGTATGCCCCGTGAACAGGGCAACCTCTGCACCCGTGCGTACATTATAGAGCCAAACACCGATAGAGCCAGCGACGGCAACAAGGTGTCCATCAGGTGAAAACTTTATATCATTTATAGTCCCTTTTCCGATGCGGGTTTTCGCACCTACAGGTAACTGCAATTGGGTATAATCTTGCGCATGGATGTTGAGCGGAAAGAGGATGGCAGTTAAAAGCAACGCCAAACTAAAAAATTGGAGATGGATAGTGCCGCGCAACTGGACCCGCGTGTAAAGTGTCTCCATGCGAAAACGTAGTTGCTTAGTCTGCATAAGTTTGCTCCTATTGCCTTATATGTTGTGCAACGAGTACCAAATCCAAAACGTTGACGATACCATCGCCGTTGAGGTCGGGTGAACTTTGCCCAAAACGCGACGCAACAAACGTCAAGTCCAAGATATTCACGACCCCATCGTTATTGACATCCGACGGCATCCGGGCAAGACGAGCAGTCAGAGGTCTCAGTTGGATTGTGCCATCCAAACTTGCGGTTGCGAGTGCTTTGCCATCGGAACCATGGACATCCGGTAGGAACGCTAAAGCGAGGACTGGAGCGGTATACTCTCCAAATATTGCCTGTAATTGCTCGGTATGTGGATCCCACATACGAATTGTGTTATCCCAACCCGCACTCGCAAGCGTTATCCCATTAATGCCGTAGACATCCGGTGCAAACGCTAAAGCGAAAACCGGGGCAGTGTGGTTCTCAAAAGTCGTCATGAGTTGCCCGGTGTGTATATGCCACACACGAATTGTACTCTCTGCGTCCGAGTTCCAATATCCGCCGCTTGCCAAAGTTTGACTATCCGGCGAGAATGCGAGTGCCTGAATTGAATCGACAGGTGCGGAGAGGCGATGTCGGAGTTGAAAAGTTTCTACATCCCATAACAAGATTGTGCCATAGAAACTCGCACTCGCAAGCGTCTTGCTATCGGGTGAGAAGGCTAACGTGGTAACCATATCCCGGTGTCCGCGAAGGACTGTGGCACGGTTAATCTGTCCCAAAGTTAAATCCCACAAACGTATCTCCTTGAAACTTCCACTGGCGAGCATGTTCCCATCGGGAGAGAATGCCAACGCAACGACCGGATCGGTATGGCTTATAAGATTTGTTATGTTTTCACGGGTCTGTGCGTTCCAGAGGTGGATAGTAGAACTTTCATTCGTACTTGCGATGATGCGATTGTCGGGGGAAAATGCCAACGCCGTCACGTGCCGAATTAACGAGGGTAGCAGGGCAAATGCTTCACCAGTATAGGTATCATATAGGGTAATACCGTTTATGCCTGCGATGGCGAGTTGTGTGCCATCAGGGGAGAAGACTATAGCGTTTGTTAAGGTTGGGCCGGGGTAGGTCTTGTTGCCTTTGAACACGTGCCATTGCGTCACATCTTGGGCGAAACTGCCGGGTAGGAGCAGGGCATAGACGAACAGGGGGATAAAGATTCGGTAGTATTTCACGGTTCAGTAGTTAACAGTCGTCATGCTTTGCAGTGAGAACAGTTATCAGAAGAATAGTTGTCAGATGTTAGTCGGAGGGTTTTGTTTAACAACATCCTCTTGTCACTGAAACTAATACCTCTGATAACTGATGACTGACAACTATTTAGAGGATGTATCTGCTCAGGTCCTGATCTTTGACAATTTCCGACAATTCCGCTCTGACATACGCCGCATCAATAGTAATCTCATTTTTTTCGAGGTTAGGCGCGTCAAAAAAGAGGTTCTCGAAGAGTTTTTCCATGATAGTGTGCAGACGGCGTGCACCGATATCCTCAACTGACTCGTTAACTTGGAAGGCAAGCGCAGCGATCTCATCAATCGCATCATCGGTAATAGTCGCCTCAATACCTTCAGTACTTAGCAACGCAACATACTGTTTAACCAACGCGTTCTTCGGTTCCGTCAGAATAGATTTAAAGTCCTCCTTATTCAGACTCTTTAATTCGACTCGGATCGGAAACCTACCTTGTAGTTCCGGAATGAGGTCAGATGGGCTTGAAACGTGGAATGCACCGGCGGCGATAAACAGGATGTGATGCGTCCGGACCGCCCCGTATTTCGAGGTCACCGTGCTACCTTCGATAATAGGAAGGATATCCCGTTGCACACCTTCACGCGAAATGTCAGGTCCATGCCGAGATTCCCTGCCCGCAATCTTATCAATCTCGTCCAAAAAAACGATACCGGAATCTTCAACCCGTTGGATCGCTTCGGTGATGACGGCATCCATATCAATAAGTTTTTCAGATTCTTCCTGCATCAAGAGAATTCGCGCTTCAGAGACTGGAACTCTCCGTTTCTTCGTCTGATTCGGTAGGATGTTACTGAACATATCCTTGAAATTGATGTCCATCTCCTCAATACCGCCGGGCGAGAAGATTTCTACAAAGGGCATGTTCTGATGCTTCACATTGATTTCAACCGGTTTCTCCTCAAGTCTACCTTCTCGTAGCCACTCCCTAAATTTCTCTCTCGTTTTCAGATAACGTTCGCGCTCTTTCTCTCTGGCTTCCTCAGCTTCAACATCTACGTCGGGACCCAGGTCAAATGGGAGTTGCAGGACACCGTCATCCTCTTCCTCTGGCTCCTCAAGTGCATCATCTTCTTGTAAACGCGGCCGTCGTTGGAGAGAACGCGGAACTGGAAAAATGCAATCAAGCAGTCGTTCTTCAGTCGATTCCCGTGCTTTTTCTTCTACCGCCTCCGTTTGCTCGGCTTTGACACGGCTAATGGCTGTTTCAGTCAGGTCGCGGATCATGGATTCAACATCTCGACCCACGTAACCGATTTCGGTATACTTTGATGCCTCTACTTTGATGAAAGGCGCGTCAACAAGGCGCGCCAACCTGCGTGCAATTTCGGTTTTTCCCACGCCTGTTGAACCGATCATAATTATGTTTTTTGGCGACACTTCGTCCTGCATATCTTCTGCGAGCATCTGCCGCCGCGCACGGTTGCGAAGCGCGATGGCAACACAACGTTTCGCTTCAAACTGTCCAACGATATACTTATCTAATTCCTCGACAATCTGCCGAGGTGTAAGAGATGCTGCTAAAGTGTTCTCCTCGCGTTTTACTTTTGGTCTGTCCAAAGGTAAACCTCCGTAGAATTAACAATCCTATCGCCGTCTCATAACCGTTTTGTTTGGATAAAGCCCGGTATTTCTCCCGACAACCGTTTATTATGAGAGGGGCATCCATAATTAATGCGATGCTACTCGAATAGCATCGCATTAGGCATTTTAAGTCTATATCGTATCAATTTCAATTTTTCCATTCGTGTAAATACAGATTTCACTCGTCAGTTGAAGTGATTCTGAAATAATCTCTTTGGCAGTCAAGTCTGAGTATTTAAGGAGTGCCTTTGCTGCCGCCAAGGCAATGGAGCCACCGGAACCGATTGCCAGAACATCGTCGTCAGGCGAAATTACATCACCGCTCCCAGAAATGAGGTAACTATCGTCGATATCCGCGGCGATTAATAGGGCGTCTACCTGTCTCAAAACCCTATCGCTACGCCATTCCCGCGCAAGTTCCACCGCTGATTTCTGAAGGTTTCCACGATACTGTTCCAGTTTCTTCTCCAAATTCTCATAGAGGGTGATCGCATCCGAGGCGGAACCCGCGAAACCGATCAGCACCTTGTCGTTATGAATTTTGCGTACTTTGCGGGCACCGTGTTTAATCGCTGTATCCCCTAAAGTGACTTGACCATCACCACCGATCGCAACCTCACCATCACGGCGAACCGCTAAAATCGTTGTTGAACGAATACGCATTTTTAATTTATTACTCCTGGACTGCGCGTCCACTTCGTTCGGCGCAGGTTTTTGATGATCCTATGCATTATTCTTAAAATAGAACGGTAACGCGTTGATGAAATGAACCGACATCTTATCAACCCGCACCTATTGCCAAACATGAAACAGAAGGAAGCTGAAGAACTGCAGGGCTCCCATAAAGATCCCACACCGTATCCCAGCGACACCCGCGTGTTGTTCTCTCGGAAAACCACCCGCTACCCCGAAAAAGTAAGGGCACAGCAGGAAAGTCACCAAAAAAGAAACCGGCACAAAAACCGGTACAGATGCAATCTCTGGCATCCGATCCACCTGTGTTGCATTCCACAGCCACAAATGCGATTCCCCCAGCGCGTAAATAATGTTACTTCCTACCGCCGCACCGATGCCAGTGACAACCGCCGCCAGCATCGCAGTTCCCATAAAACCAATTCTCGGATTACCAACCCCAGACGTGAAATAGGTTTGGAAAATCGTTGTAAGTCGCTGATAGCAGTAGCCTGCCAGCGTCGCAAACACTATCCAATTCAGGATTATTCCAATCGGGGTCGTTAGATTCGCCAGAAAGTCTGGACGTAGGTAAAAAACCAAACCCGCTTGTCGCGAGAACAGCCAGTCCATCGGCACGTATGTCAACGCCGTCGCAATCCCAAAAATGGAACTATTTAAAAGGAACGAGGCATCTTCGTCATTCTGCCAAATACAATAAACGCACAAGAAGACTGCAATTAGCACATTTGGATAAAGCATCCAAATAGTCCCGATGCGACTTGCCATTAAGAACGTTAAAAGCGTCGTCCCTGTTACAGCAAAAACCGCTTTGTCCGTTTTGATACCCATATACCTCAGGTTCGATTCTCTCCTTCAAACTGAATCACGAGTTGGTCGCCGGTGAGTTTTGCACCAGTTGTTTTTTTGTTCGAGAGCGTCCGCGGCAACGCGATATGTTGCTTGAAGCCACCCACTGTCACAATTAACTCATCACCGTGTTTTGTCAATCCAATTTCCTCTTTGCTCAGAAACGGAAGACGCATAGACAACTGGTAGGCATCTGCCATTTTTTGGAATTGATACGGACGTTCTTCAGAGAACTGATCTGCGGGGTTAATCCCAGAATAGAGCGTGTCCGCCAATCGATGCAGTCCCTGTTCCCCTACAATTTCTTCCGTGAAGAGGTTCACCTTCCAAATCGGGACATCCGAAAAATAGTCCGTCGCCTCCTCAATATAGTGCTGTTGTGACTGCTTCCAAGCCTCAAAGTATGCCAAATCAACATCATCAGGAAAGATGCGGTTGATAATCACAGCGTCAATACACAACCCGTAGAGGCAAAAATACATAAATGCCCGCTGGGTCTCTTTGATAACGATTTTTTCCGGATTCGTCACTAAGCGGACCGTCGTAATTTTCGGATCTGTCAGGACCCCATCAATCCCTTCCAATTTATCGAATAAATCTTGAATATTCTGAAAATAATTATCTCGTGGAATCGGGACGGAACTCACCCGTTCGATGACCGGACCCGCAACTCTCGCAAGATTACGTTCCAATTTGAAAATGTGGCTCATGTACCACTCCAGCGTCGTCGGGATACTTACAAACCGAAGCGACTCACCGGTCGGGGCGCAATCAAGGATAATCACATCATAACTTTTTTCGCGAACATATTGATTGATGTACAGAAGCGCGCAAATTTCCTCCATTCCCGGAAATACCGCTATTTCCTCTGCGACGAGGCTGTCAAGTCCAGAACGATTCAACAACGAACGGATATAGCCATATACATCGTTCCAGTATTCAACAATTGCTTCTTGGACGTTAATTTCTTGTATCCAGAGGTTCTCTCTGATTTGGATCTGTCTCTCTTCGCTTTGGTGAACAAGTTTTTCATGGTTATCAAAAGCATCTCGGAGTGAATGCGCCACGTCAAGCGAAATGACAATCGTTCTGTAACCGAGTTCTGCGAGTTTGATACCCGTAGCCGCGGCAATCGTTGTTTTACCGACACCCCCTTTACCTGTGTAAAGAATAATTCGCATTATTTTTGATTTCCTATATCTTATTGTTAGTTTATCCAGAGGTATATTGTATATAGTATACCATAAAAAAGAGGGAATATGCAAAATAGAATAACGCGTTTTCCCAAGTAAATTGGGGATTTATTGATTGATCTGACCTATTACAATTATAATATAATACGTCTATATGACTATTCGCGGTTCAAACCTCAATTTTTACTTAATTCATATCTTAAATTGACAGTAAAATAAACAATTTTTGCTGCAGCGTGTCAAAGTAATTCTAAATCCACCATGGTGTGTAGGTTATGGGCTTTACTATGAAAACTGAGGTTTGGGCATCTCGTACAAATTAGCCACATTCGGATTGTATACTGCTCCAGCGGAACGGTATGTGAATAACCAAGTTAATTTCGTATTGTGCCAAAAACTTTACACACTTCAGAATTGTAAAAAATTTGACAAACATTCTCTTTATATGGTATAATATTACGCGGTTGTGTTCGCAATTATGAAAATACCTTTCTGAGAAAGGCACACCCGAACAAGAAACTACAAAAACAGTGTAAAGCAAAGCCAAATTTAACCACGTATCGGCTAAATTCGGTTGAAGGGACAGGAAATCATGGTACTCAAAACGAAAACCTATTTTCCGAAAACGGAAAAAGATATTAGATGGTATGTGGTGGACGCTGATGGACAGGTGCTCGGGCGTTTAGCATCCCGGATCGCACAGGTACTACGCGGAAAGAATGACCCGCGGTATACACCCCACGCCGATTTAGGTTTTCGCGTTGCTGTTGTGAATGCGGAAAAAGTGGTCGTCACAGGCGATAAAAGGGAACAGAAAACCTATTTTAGGCATAGCGGCTACCCCGGCGGCGATAAATATCGAACCTTCGATGAACAGATGGCTCGTAAACCAGAGGTAATTATCACCAACGCTGTTAAGGGGATGCTCCCAAAAAATCACCTCGGTCGACAACTGATGAAGGGACTCAGAGTTTACACCGGACCGACACACCCGCACCAAGCTCAGGAACCGGAAGTCTTAACACTTTAAGCTAAGTTGAGGAGTCGTCAACGCAAGAGACTCTTACCAACTACGGAGAGTACGAATAGTATGGCTATTGAACAATTCTGGGGAACCGGCAGACGCAAAACCTCGGTCGCGCGTGTCCGGATCATTCCCGGTGGTGAAGCCGGGGTTACCGTTAACAAAAAACCGATTCAAGAGTACTTTGAACGCGCAGACCACTGGCAGGCAGCACAACGCCCCATTGAGCATGTTGAGAAAATGGGCGAATACGCCATCCACGTCAACGTAAAAGGCGGTGGAAAGACTGGACAGTCCGGCGCAATCTCACACGGACTCGCACGCGCACTCGTCAAAGCGGATGAATCCTTAAAGCCTTCATTGAAAAAGGCAGGATTTTTAACGCGCGATTCGAGAATGGTCGAACGGAAGAAGTACGGACAGAAAGGCGCACGGGCACGCTTCCAATTCTCCAAGCGTTAGAATTGTTGAGTTCTTCGGACATTTACAACGTTTAACGCAAGTCTCCATCTCTCGCTGGCAGGGTTTCAATCCTCTTTGGAAACCCCTTCTGGAGTGCCACACGTGTATTCCTTCTCCGCCAGCAACAGCGTACCGTTTAATCATCAGTTTTACTATAATGTTAAAAGGGCGCGTAGGCTATAAAACAAACGCGGACAGGCATCGCGCCTACAAGCGTTTGTGAGTATCAAGAGGTTTCGCATGTCAAACATTGTCATCTTAGGCGCACAGTGGGGCGATGAAAGTAAAGGGAAATTGACCGATGTTTTTGCCGCAGATGCGGATATTGTCGCTCGCTATCAAGGCGGCGATAACGCAGGGCATACCATCGTTCTCGGAGAAAAAACGTTTATTCTCCACTTGATTCCATCTGGTATCCTGCGTCCCGATACTGTCAACGTTATCGGCAACGGTGTCGTCATTAATTTGGAAACACTTTTCGGTGAGATTGATCGGCTACAGGCACAGGATATTGAAGTCAGTAGCGATAACCTGAAAATCAGCGATCGCGCACATCTTATCATGCCATACCACAAGGTCGTTGAACAGTGGGAACAGATGGGGAGTGCAACCAAAATCGGAACTACCTCGCGTGGTATCGGTCCCACTTACTCCGATAAGATGAACCGACATGCTGGTATTCGCGTTGGCGACCTCCTTGAATTTGACCAGTTCCAAAAGAAGTTGGATTACAACCTCGAAGCCAAAGCAGACGCACTCCAAATAGGTGGACCCGAACGACACGTCCTGCTCGAAACTTATCACAGTTACGCACAGCGGATCGCACCCTATGTGACAGATACTGTCGCTTTCATGCACGACGCGCTCGCTTCCGAGAAACGGATCCTCTTTGAGGGCGCACAGGGGACTATGCTCGATATAGATTTCGGGACCTATCCCTACGTTACCTCTTCTAACTGCACCGCCGGTGCCGCTTGTACCGGACTCGGTATAGGACCGAAAGCAATTGAGGAGATACTCGGTGTTTCCAAAGCCTACGTCACACGCGTCGGCGGCGGTCCATTCCCCACCGAGATGCCTCCTGACTTAGATGAGAAAATTCGGGAAATCGGCAAAGAGTATGGTGCCACGACGCGCCGTCCAAGACGCTGCGGCTGGTTAGACCTCGTCGCACTCCGATATGCCGCACAAATTAACGGATTAACTGCTATTGCGATGACAAAATTGGATGTATTTGATACCCTCGACGATCTCCAGGTCTGTGTCGCCTATCGGTACAAAGGTAAACAAACAACGGCTTTCCCAAGTAGTCTGCAGGTCTTGGAGGAATGCGAACCCGTCTACGAAACATTACCCGGATGGCAGCAATCCTTGACCGAAGCACGCACCGCCGAGGACATTCCGCAGCGCACTAAAGATTACATCGCATATGTCGCAGATTATCTTGACGTGCCAATTCCAATTATCTCCGTCGGACCCGACAGAGATCAGATCGTGCAACTCGGACGTTCCCTTTGGTAATTGACACACTCCCTACGGCTAAATAATACAAGTTGCTACTAACAAGTTTTGAAGGTTCAAAGAGATTTGTCACGCATTTTCCTCACTCCAGATGGGTGATATTGCTTCGCAGTGAGAATAGAAAAGGCTTGGGTGTTTCCCCGCGTATTTCTTTAACATCTGCATGGAATAAGTGGTCTAAAATTTCTGAATTTTAATTTGACATCCGCCTTAAAGTATGGTATTATTAAATGTTGTGAGTTTGAGCCGTTAGCTCAGCTGGTAGAGCATCTGACTTTTAATCAGGTGGTCACAGGTTCGATCCCTGTACGGCTCACATATGTACGGCTCACATTCTTCCGCCCCCGTCGTCTAGCCTGGCCAAGGACACCGCCCTTTCACGGCGGCGACACGAGTTCAAATCTCGTCGGGGGTATCTCACTCAAAGCAAACGCAAAAATAGTTCCTTTAAAAGACAAGCCTCTGTTGCCAGGGGGCTTGTCTTTTTGTTACCAAACTCAGACTGAATTCTTTTCTGTTCTATGCTACAATCTTTTTATAGGACTTCTCCTCTCGCTGGCGAGGTTTCCTAACCTCGCCAACTATAAGGTATATAGGTTTTACTATGAAGAAGTCAAAGGAACTCTTACATGAACAACACGAGTATCACCCGCTCGATTTTACTGCTAATCTTTCTCTGGACTGGCTCCGGTATTTGCCAAACACTACCAGATAACACCACCTTCTATGGTACGTTCGTTGATACCCAAGATGGGCATCCTATTCCCGAGGTCCTCGTGCGCGTTGATGCTGAAAAAATTGAGCAGGCCTATCCTGATCGGGAGTTCGCACACGCAACCGTAACGGACGCGAAAGGCACTTTTTCGATTACCATTCCCAGCGAAAACCAAACCTACCACGCCTTCTCACTCATGGCACTCCATCCACAGTATCAAGCGAAACGCTTACGAAAGGAAATGTCCCCCAGTAAAAGCAAATATAATGTGGGGGTGATTGCGTTGAGACGGACACTCCCCTTACAAGGCAACGTTTCTGGTGAGAAAAATGTCGTTGGACTTGTTGTGAACCTGAAAATGCACGACAAATCAGCGGACTTCTTTCGCGCCGCTGCACCGATTGAACACGCTGTGAAGACCGATCCGACGGGAAATTTCCATTTTGCCGAGCTCTACCCAATCGAATACACCTTGACAATTTCCCGGAACGGTCTTATCATAGCCTTTATAGAGTCCATTCATCCACAAAAACAGGCACAGGTTTCTATCCGCCTACCACAATTGCAGACCTTACGCGGCACAGTTGTCGATGCGCAAGAACGACCCATAGCAGATGCCCAGATCCACGCAACTCGGCACACTGAAACTGGGCACGGGGTACGCCTCTCATCAGCGCAAACAAACGAGGCAGGCAACTTTCAGATGGAAGTCGTAGAGACTGAGCCGCGACTTCTCTCACTTGAAGTCAGCAAAAAGGGATTCTTTTCAAGAGTATACCAGAACGTAGACATCGGTAAGATGCCGCCAATTTTACCACTCAAGGAAGGGGCGAGTATTAAAGGGCGTGTGACCCTCCCGCAGAATATACCGCCCGATGGGCAGTATGCTGTGAAAGTGTTCTCCATAGACGCACCGATGGAGCCAAGCCTGAATCCGTTAGTATTATACAAACCCATTTTGTCAAGACACTTTCCTGTGACGGAATCTACTTTTGTTGTTGATGGACTATTTGCGGAAAAATATACGCTCTATATCGTTGGAGACGGCATCTCGGCAACCCGATTTGACGCGGACGTCTTGATGAATCCTGAACAGTTCCCTGTTATAGCCGATCAACCCACGACAACACTACAAGGACAAATTTTCTGGGCAGATACAGGTCAGCCTGTCCACGATGCCATCATTTCGCGTTCATGGTATCCTTGGGAATTACACCCGTATGATATGTCAATGACACTGGATCGATTTGAAGTAAAAACGGACACACATGGCAAATTTGAATTCCACAATCTAACACAGGCGAGTTATCAACTTCATATCCGTGCTGTTGATGCAGTATTTGAAGGGACGGCAGAACGTTATCAACGGACACTGATTCACAAACAGGTTGAAATTCCTGCCTCTGATACCGAATATCGCATCTACATAGGCAGGCGAGACGGCACCCCCTTTGCAAAGTAGTAGGCATGCTCCGCGGGTTCTCCGTTACTAATAATAGACAATATGACATCCACGCATGACACATAAACACTTCTTTACACACACACTCACAACAATGATCCTTATCTTATTTCTCCTTCTTCCCGCAAATGCTGGCTTGCACGGCATACTCAAAGATGGAGAAAGAATCATCCTTCAGGAAATTGCCATTCCTGAAGCCGCAGGCGACTACTACCGAAGACCCGGCAAATTAATAGCATCCGAAGGCGAAAATCGCTGGTTCGGACCGGAAATCGACAGCCGAGTGCTTTGTCACATGATTGCGCACCCATTTAACGACGCAGGATTTTTTGACATCATCTATACCAGAGAAGAAGCCAAAGTCTGGCCCTCCTCAAGACCCGGGAGAGTCTGGTGGTATCGGAAACAGGAGTGGCGTTTCGCAACTGCCGACACACCTTGGGGCACAGACACCGTTCGCCTCATCCTCGTATCCGAGATCGGTTGGACAGATATCGACTCCGGAAACAGCACTACTGGATTCCCTTGGAGCGGATTCGAGGAACACTGGCGCGATGGAGACTTCGTGAAATCCAAAGCCGAAATAATCGGTTACTACCCCTACGAGCGCAACGGCAAAAGATACCTCGCGCCGAAGTATTACAAAAGTGGAACCTTGGACTACATCTGTGCGACTGGGACAGGACGGCTTAACTTGAAGGTACTCGGTCACACCGAAGGACACTTTACAGATCCAGTATTTCGTTCCAAATCTAACCAACTCAGTCGCCGCGAAAAAGGCACAGATAATTGGTACGACTGTCTGCCCTTAAAATAACCGAATTATAATTCGCTGGCGGGGTTCTAACCCCACACCATAATTTGCTGGCGAGGTTTCTAACCTTGTTCCTGTGAACGAAATGAAAAACATCACGCGCACATTCAACGCACTCATTATCGTTTATATCTTTCTCCTTTCGGCGGGGAACACGAATGCCGCTTTCTGGGAAGACCACTTTGAACAAGAGGCAGTAGATGACTGGCAGCACATGGGAAACGATTCCGTCTGGAGGGTCGAGGATGGGTTTTTAAGGGCAGAAATTCAGGCACAGAACCAATGGAGTATCATATTTGAACGCTACCAACTCATCGCCTATCCCGGTCCCTATAATGATTTTACAATTACCCTTGAAACCGTCGGCGCGGCGCAAGCGCGATTCGGCATTGCACTCGCAAAGCACTTCCAAAATCCTGTGGCCGAGGTAGCGGAGAACGGCTACTACCTCTTTTTCACAAACGATATGCAAGCCTCAAGAGACAGCGGCGTGTTTGTGGGACCCGAACGACGCTGGGACACCGACGCACTCCAACAAATGGAACTCCACTTCAAGGACGGCAGATTCCAATTGAATGCGGATGGCGAATCACGCCTCGACTTCAGGGACGCGAACTTCGATCACATTGATACCATCGCCTTCGTACTCGCCGGATTTGTCACAGAGGACGTTAACACAGGGAGTGCGTGGGTAGACACGTTTACGATTGACGGACTCTCAGTCTCACCGAAACGAAAATTAACAACCACATGGGCACACTTGAAGCAGCAGCCTTGATATTTGTTGGTTGGCGATTAGCAATTATGGTAGATATCAGAATTAAGTAGACACTTCGGAGTCGGTGCGGTTAGGAAACCGTACCTACTTTCTAATCAAAAACGGAGCCCGCAACAACGGCGCGGGGTTTTTGCTTGGGCGTTTCTTCAACTCGAATACGAGAACCTTCAAAGTTCATAAGGGTCTTTCTTATCCGCAAGGTAAAATTAAAAGATGTTGCGTAAAAACTTGGATCTGATTTTTAATGCATTTCTACTCGTTGTGGTGCTTGCCATTGCGTTTTGGACCACCTACGCCGGAGCGAGATTGAACCCTGGGGAAAGTGCGAGACCCGCAAATTCAGGGTTCTACTATAGAACCCCGGGTGTAAGCGGCACGTGGTTCGGACCTGAAATCAACTCGCTTACCCTCTGCTCCGGTGTCCACAACCCTTTTAACAATAGAGGGCGGTTCGACATCGTAGAAACCATCGAAAATGCCGCGGTGTCCCGTTCAAGTATCCGAGGCGCGCTCCGTTGGTATCGTGGACAACGGTGGTATTTCGGCACGGACGACACGCCGTGGGAGACAAACTTCTCCTACATTACGCTCCGCGACGATTTAGGATGGGATGAAATTAGTGTAGGGGGAGGAACAACCGGCTATCCGTGGAGCGGCATCGAACGACACTGGCGGGACGGGAATATTATCCGAGCACAAGCCTCTGTCATCGGCTGGCGGCGGTATGCCCGAGGTGCAGAACGATGGGTCTGTCCGATGTACTACAAAATCGGAGGGTGGGAAGGCGAAACCCTTGAAGTCAACTGCAAAACCCTCAGAACATGGTTTCCCCCGGATTGGAACGTCCTGAAACAGAAAGATGGAGACTTCGGTCCCCCTGTTGAGCGCGAACCCGGGGTCCTGAGTCGAAAAGGAAAGAAAACACAACAGTGGTACGACTGCATCAAAATCAATTAGGAATCTCTTGCTGACTGCTGATGGATACCGACTGCCAACGGTAGGAGGGATCTCCGAATCCCCACTCTTACTGACCGCTGACTGCTGATTGCCGACAACTATCTTATGCTAAACAAAAACACAACACTTCTCATACTGTTTTATACGCTCATTCACTGTCCCCTTTCTGTCTTCGCCGAGACGTGGCACGACGATTTCGATGCGGAAAAACCCGATGCGTGGCGGGTCGTCGGGAACGATTCCATCTGGAAAATCAGCGACGGTTTCTTACACGCGGAGGTCAACCGGGACTGGGATGTCCAATACGAACTCTACCAATTCATCGCGCGCCCACCCCCCTACAGAAACTTCACAATCACGATAAACGACTTCGGTGGCGACAAAACACGTTTCGGTTTTTGTGTAGGACGCCGCTTTCCCGACACTCCAGAAGAAGATCCCTTCTTCTACGTGTTTTTCCCCGATGAAATCAGGGCAAGGCGTTTCGATGGTAAAGGGAGCAGCCACCCCTTCCGAACTCGGCTCTCCAGAGAACCACGCACCCGCTGGGAAACGGATGTCCTCTCAAAGATGGAACTGCAATTTAATGCCGGGCATTTCGTGTTGTTGACAGACGGTAAACTCCGGACAGCATTTCAGGATGCGAACTTTGATAAGATCGAAATTCTCGGTTTCGTCATGGAAGGCATCAACATCGCAAACGAGTGGGTCGGCGCGGCGTGGGCGGATTCCTTCACCATTTCTGGTCTGAACGTCGCTCCAGAGATAAGATTAACCCTAATTTGGGGAAGACTCAAGCAAAGATAAAAAACACCCAGTTCAAGAACGGCGTAGGCGGCTCGTAAGAGAGGCTGCCGATCTACAGACCGCCTTTATTCCTCCGCAAGGTAAGTTTAAAATTTAGTAATTTCATAAATGGCAGCCTGCAACAACGGCGCAGGCGACTCGTGAGGAAGACAGTCGTTCTGCGAATCACCTTTATTACTCGGCGAGGTGGGTTTAAATCTTAGTGGTTCTGTAAACGGCAGCCTGCAACAACGGCGCAGGCGACTCGTGAGAAAGGCAGTTGTTCTAAAACCCCCTTCATTACTCCGCAAGGTAAAATTAAAAATTCGCAAGATAAACTTAAAAATTCGCAAGGTAAGTTTAAAAAATGTTGGAAAAAGAATTTAGGAATGAAGACCCATCAAGTAAAATTATCGTTCTTGCCTCACTGATCGTTTCCCTTATGGGGGGCGGTGCCCTTGCCGTTAAAATCGGGCTCCAAGGCTTCCCACCGCTAAAAATGGCACTCTTCCGTTGCATATTGGGAATTATTGCTGTTGGCGGAATAGGATTCTATTATGGGATGTCCATGCGGATGCGTTTCGAGGAACTCCGTCGGTTGCTGCTGATTGCCGTCCTCTACGCCCTACATACGATTACCTTGAACATCGGCACCCAATTCACAACAGCCTCTCGGGCAACCATTTTTTTCTATCTCTACCCATTCTTCACAGTCCTGTTCGGACACTTCTATCTTCCAAGCGATCGACTCTCTGCCACGAAAACAGTGGGAATTTTCATCGCCTTCGGTGGCGTTTTTCTCTCGCTCATGCCGGATTTACAAGGTCTTTCTACAGGATACCTCATCGGCGACCTGATCGTAACCCTTGGATCGTGTTTCTTGGGACTCCGCATCACAGTGACAAAGATGTTCGTTCAGGAGATTCACCCCTACCGACTCCTCGTCTGGCTGTTAGGTCTAAACATTCCGTGCTTTTATGTCCTGAGCCTCATTTTTGAGGGCGATAAGCCGATCGGATGGACGTTAGAAAGTACTGCAGGATTGCTCTACCAAGGGTGGATTATTACAGGTTTCTGTTTTTTGGTGTTGACATCCCTACTAAGAAAATACAAGGCAAGCAAATTGGTAATTTTAGGTTTCCTAATGCCAGTATCGGGTGTTCTGTTCAGCTATCTAATTTTAGGGGAGGAACTGACCGCCGGCTTGTTGGCAGGTACTGGATTAGTAGCAATCGGGATTTACCTTGTGAACAGGCAGCCTTAAAACGTGCACAAGCGACGGGGAATACGTAGAAGTTGCACATGATAACTCGAAAAGAAATCGCAATTAATAGTTTTGGACATAAAAAAAATTGAAAAAAAGGCGATAACCCCTTGATTTTATTCGGTTTATAGCACTTTTGTGCTATTTTGGAGGAAAGGAAATGATCATGAAAAAGAGAGGCATCTTTGAGGAAGTGGATAGCCTCACGCAACAGGAGCTGGAAGCGTTGCAGAGTCAAGACTTCCCTGAAGTCAAAACTTCGCCGAGTTACGTCAGTAGATTTTTACAATGGCTCCGGCATGCCTTTAATGTTTAGAGATATTCCAGTTCAATTAAGCTGAAAAACAGGCATATCAACAATAGATATTGTTCTTAAGCCATCGTTTATGTCCAAACGCACACTCCTCACAACCATCGTCATCCCCGCACTGCTCATCTCAGGGCTTATCATCTTCCTCATCAACAACCGAGAGGAACCCTCAGCCGAACTCGTCCTGACACAGCAACAGATTCACTTCGGAACACTCCGAGAATGGGAGGGACCCGTAACACGCTCCGTAACAGCACGAAACGTAGGCAAATACCCACTCCACATCCAAAGGATTCACATAGGGTGCAGCTACGCCGAAATCACAGGACCAGGGGTCATCCAACCCGATACAGAAGCCACATTCCAGATACGCCTCAACCCAGAACGTCTGCCCGATGACGAGACCTCAGCAACCGCCACTATCTTCACAGACAGCCCCAAGACCCCGATTGTGTATCTCACAATTGTTGCTATAGCTAAACGATTCGCGACACTCACGCCGAACATTTGTGAGTTTGGTGATATTCACCCCGATACGATGTATCAAAAGACCATTGATCTCACTGTGAATGCCCCCCTTGACACATCGGACATCCGCCTTCTCCCATCCGGACATGAAGCACTCACAGGGGAGATAACACCCAATCTGCAGACAGATACCTCTCTCATTACAATCCAACTCGGTCCTCTGAAAGACAAAGGTGCCTTTTCATCGCTACTCACTGTCCATTTCCCAAACCAACGAACACTCACCCTCCTTGTCACCGCCGAAGTCGTCCCAACTGACCGCCAACGATAGAAGGAATCTCCGAACCCCGGTTCTTTCTGACTGCTGATGGCTGACTGCCATTCTTCTGATAACCAATAAACACTTGACAAAAACCTCCAAATTGTCGTATCATTAAATACAAGAACACGCAAAAAAGCAGAAGAACCCCTTCATGGAAAAACGCTACTTCGATTTCAGGGATATTTTCCAAGTTATCCGCTACGGATTCAGTGGGCGAAAGATCGCAGTTCATTTCATCGGACTCGTTCTCGCATATCTAATCTATGAAACTTTGGTGTATCTCAGTCTCGTCATTGTAGGAGGCACCGCCGTGCAGGACTTCTGGAATAAGTATGCACTCCTACCCCTACCACCCTTCGGTGATGCAGGACTGACGCAGACAACTGAAATCGCAATGTGGATAGGGATAATTGGCTTCGCCTGCATCTTCTTCTTAGCAAGCACCGTGGCTTCCAAAATCACCATTGAACAACTCCGCGGGGAGATCTTCTTTTCGGTCGGAGATGCCTTAAATTTTCTCAAGGGGCATTGGAAATCCGTTTTCGGCGCGTTTATCGGCTTACTTCTCATCCAAATATTTCTCGCGATAATCCCCCTCAGCATCGCGGGGCTCGCGAAGTTACCAGCAGTGGGAAAACCGTTTCTCATGCTCACCTCACTGCTCATGCCAATCGGATTTTTCCTCGGTCTCCTGATGGCGTTGATAGCGATCGTTTTCAGTGTCAGTTTACTCTTTGTGCCAGCCGTTGCCGCAACGACAGGTGCCGATGCGTTTGAAATCATTTATCAGCAATTCGCCATCGTTTGGAACAAACCTTGGCTGTTAGTGTGTTATGAGGCGATGTTGCTCCTTATCAAATTTATTTTTGTCCCCATTTGGGCGTTCTTTTGTCTCACAGGCTTTTCCATCGTGATACTGCCGACACGTCTCTTCCATACCGAAGCGATGCAACAGTTCATGAGCTACGCGAACTTATGGCTCGGTGGGGCTGTCGAAAGGATAGCAACACTACACTATATTAACAGTCTCGGGATCTTCAACACCGGTACAAGCGATCAAATGCTGACACTAACAGGGATAGCGACAATTACGACCCCAGTGACCGCTATTTTCCTGACGATCACGCTCCTCATGAGTGTGGGATTGATAATTGCATATCTGTTTTCAATCGCTTCCGCCGGAAACACGATAATTTATACAATAGTGCGAAAGAAAATCGACGGACAGAATTTGTGAGTCCCATCCGAATCGCAAGTGCCTGGAACGAACGGGACATGAATGCCAAGTCAATCGTGGCTTGGAGATATATCGCCTTCACAGCGTGAAAGGTGCCAAGGAGCAGTAGTTAAAAAGATGTTCCAAAAAATGATAACCAAAGTCTTCGGCAGCAAAGAAGATCGCGACGTCAGAAAATTTCGCGACATTGTCGAAGCCGTCAACCAGCGCGAACCTGAAACCAAAAAACTCACCGACGCACAACTGCAATCCAAAACACCGGAGTTTCGCCGACAGTTAGATGCCGGGGCATCGCTTGATGACCTCTTACCTGATGCCTTCGCTGTCACCCGTGAAGCCGCCGTGCGAACCTTAAACCAGCGACACTACGATGTCCAAATTATGGGAGGTGTCGCACTCCATCAAGGCAGTATCGCAGAGATGCGCACAGGTGAAGGCAAAACCCTTACCTCAACTCTCGCCGTCTACCTGAACGCTTTGACTGGAAAAGGTGTACATCTTGCCACCGTCAATGACTACCTTGCACGCCGAGATGCCGAATGGATGGGCAGGATTTACAACTTTCTCGGACTCTCCGTTGGATTGACACTCAGCCTAATGCCGAAGGAACAGAAAAGGCTCGGCTACAAATCAGACATCATCTACGGCGTTCACAGCGAATTTGGATTCGATTACCTCTGGGACAACAAATCACTCTCAGTTGAAGATAAGGTCCAGCGTGGGCATGTCTACGCCATCCTTGACGAAGTTGACAGCATCCTCATTGATGAATCCCGGACCCCACTCATCATCTCAGAACCCTCCGGTAAACCACCAGAACTTTACAGACAAATTAACAGCGTTGTCGCACAACTCCGAGAGGGTGAACACTTTCAAATCGATCAACAGGGGAAATCACGCGGCAGTGTAACCCTTACCGATGAAGGCGTTGAGGAGGTCGAACGTCGTCTCGGCGTAGGGAATCTCTATGAACACACGAACATCGCTATGGTGCATCACGTCAATCAGGCACTCTCCGCGCACCATCTCTATAAGCTCGATGTCGATTACCTCGTTGAAAATGGCGAAGTCCTCCTCGTTGACGAATTCACAGGACGAAAACAGATTGGGAGACGGCTCAGCGAGGGACTCCATCAAGCAATCGAAGCAAAGGAACGCGTCAAAGTCGTCGAGGAAAGCGAAACTGGAGCGAAAATTACCTACCAAAACTACTTCCGTATGTACGACAAACTCGCAGGTATGACAGGGACCGCCGCGACGGAAGCCAACGAATTCGCACACATCTACGGATTAGAGGTCTCCGTTATCCCGACCAACGAACCGATGATCCGGATGGACAATCCCGATCAAATTTACAGCACTGAAGACGCAAAATACAACGCCGTTCTGGAAGATATCGTCGAACAGACCGAAAAGGGGCGGCCAGTCCTTGTGGGCACTGTGTCGATTGAAAATTCCGAGAAATTGAGCAAAATGCTCAGAACCAAACACCGAAAAATTCGACATCAGGTTCTGAATGCCAAAGAGCACACACGCGAAGCCGACATCATCGCGCAAGCGGGGATCCCCGGTGCTGTGACAATCGCAACGAATATGGCAGGTAGGGGTGTAGACATTCTCCTTGGTGGTAACCCCGAGGGAATGGCGATGGAAACGCTCCGGAAACAGAAAGCGAAGACAGAAGCACTCTCCCCGGAGTCCGAAGAATACCAAGCCGCACTCGCAGAAGCGGAAGCCATTTGCGACGAAAGCAGAGAGAAGGTATTAGCCGCTGGCGGACTTCATATTATTGGTACTGAACGCCACGAGTCCCGCCGTATTGATAACCAACTTCGTGGTCGTGCCGGTAGACAGGGAGATCCAGGCTCATCTCGATTCTATCTCTCCCTTGAAGACGAATTGATGCGAAAATTCGGATCTGAACGTTTGCAAGGGTTAATGTCTCGCGTCGGAATAGAGGAAGATGTTCCGTTAGAGCATCCATGGGTCACCAAATCCATTGAGAAAGCACAGACGCGTGTTGAACAGATGTATTTTGAGATCCGAAAAAATCTCCTCAAATTCGATGACGTCATGGATACACAGCGCGACACCATCTACACCTTGCGTGACACCGTTTTGGCTGCTGCCACAGATGTCGCCGAATTATCAGAAGAATACGAAGAGACAACCGAAGAGGGAGGACTCGCCGCACTCGCTGACAAGGATGCCAAAGCCCCGACCTCTCTCAAAACTACAATTTGGGGGATGATTGAGAGGGTCGTCAGAGATGCAATTGAGGACAATATGGGAGAAAAGGCGGAAAGCCCCCTTGAGACACCTGATAGGTTTCAACAGTGGTTGACGACGACATTTCCAATCGAGCCAATATGGAAAACGCCCTTGGCACAAGCGAGTCCCGAGGATGTTCAAGAACAAACGCTGGAGGTTTTGCGTGCCGCTTATGAAGAACGCGAAACCGAAATGGGTCCAGAGATGATGCGTGTCCTCGAACGTCTACTCCTTTTGGATAGAATTGATGATCATTGGAAGGAACACCTCCATAACATCGACTATATTGAGGAGGGGATTCGGTTCGGTGCAGGATATGGTGGCAAAGATCCGATCGTCGTTTTCAAAAACGAAGCACTCTCTGTCTTTGAAAGTATGTATCAACAGATTGAGGAACAGGTCAGTGAGTTTATCTTCAAATCTCGCGTCAATACCGAGGCACCGCGCAGGGTTCCGAATCGACGAACGGGTAGACAGCGTAGACCACAGCCGAGGGCACCGCGAGGTAACAGCGCAGCCGCAGCCAATGATAATGCTGAATTTGCTTCACAACAGGCAATGGGGAACATGCCGAAGGTCGGTAGAAATGCACCTTGTCCATGCGGAAGCGGCAAGAAATATAAGAGATGCCACGGTGGTTAAAACTTTGCACTAAATCTGTAGCCTGCAACAATACGCAGAAACACCTAAGCGAAAACACGCAGGCGGGTCTACGGAGAGGCAGGTAAAAGTTCAAACCCACCTGACCGAACCGCAAGGTAAAATTAAAAAATGAACTGGAGGGGTTTTTGCTTGGGTGTTTCTTCAGATCTGCGGAGAGGATCGTTGTTCATTCAGGCGACCTCACCGAACCGCAAGGAATAATTAAAATTTGTATTCAGTTAAGGTTCAAGATTGTAGCCCGTAATGAAATGGAGGGCGGCTCTACGGAGAGGATCATTGTTCATTCAAGCGACCTCACCGAACCGCAAGGAATAATTAAAATTTCAAAAACGCTACTTGAGATTCTGGCGTGTCCAGCATGTAAAGGTGGAATAGAACACGATGAAGCAGGACAGAAACTGGTATGTGTCGGCGAATGTCACCGTCGCTATCCGATCCGTGAAGGCATCCCAGTCATGCTGATTGATGAAGCGGAATTACCCGACGAAAAACTTGGCGAATGAAGATGTCCGATAGTTAAAAAGATGAAGATTCTATTTTTAAGCCTCCGATGTCCGTATCCACCGCATCGGGGTGATCGGATCCGGTCTTACAATTTTATTAAACAACTTTCGAAACAACATGCCGTAACGCTCGTTTACTTTGCAGAATCTGAAAGCGATATTGAATCCGCGAAGCATTTAGAACCTTTTTGTGAACGCGTAGAATGGGTCCGTTTTCATCGTTCTTTTGCTTTCATGAATACAGGGATCCACTGCTTATCGCGTCGTCCCCTTCAGTTGCATTACTGGTACGCGCCCCAGATGCAACGCAAGATTAACCAACTCCTCGAGCAAGAAGACTTTGAATTGATTCACGCACAACTCTTTCGGATGGGACAATACGTGGCGGAAGTCCAGGGTCCCACCAAAGTCTTAGATTTGTGTGATTCATTGGCACTAAATCTCAGTCGCCGCGCCGAACTTGAAAGCAATCCGTGGCTTGCAAAAATTAAATTAGATTGCACTCCGAAGCGTTTTTTGGTAAAATTAGAAGAAAAGCGGGTCCGGCGTTACGAAGTCAACATTATGAAGGCTTTTGACTGCGGCACCGTTGTCGCACGTTTTGATCAGGACTATCTCCTGAAGCAGGACAACAGTCTAAATCTGTCGATAGTTCCAATGGGGGTCGATCTCGGGTATTTTCAACCGAAGCCAACAACACACTCCGCACCGTTGATGCTCTTTACCGGCACAATGAACTATTTTCCGAACTCGGATGCTGCGATCTATTTTTGTAACGAAATTTTTCCACGTATCCGAGAAAGTCATCCAAACGCGCAGTTTTATATAGTAGGCAATCATCCATCGGATCAGGTAAAGCGGCTTGAGACACACGACGGTGTAGTCGTTACAGGTTATGTCCCGGACGTTCGTCCCTATTTTGAAAAGGCATCTGTTTTTGTTGCCCCTTTACGTGCAGGGTCAGGCATACAAACAAAGAATCTGGAGGCAATGGCGATGGGAGTCCCAGTCGTCACAACCTCCGTCGGCGCAATGGGGTTGGAGGCAGACATCGGCAAGGAATTGCTTGTTGCCGATACTCCTGTCGACTTCGCAAAACAGGTCATTCATTTACTGAATAATCAGCAGTCGCGAGAGACCCTCGCCCAAACTGCCAGAACCCGTGTCGAAACCAATTATAGTTGGGAAGCCATCGGCGAACGCTTAAAGCACGTCTATGCACAAGCAGTTCATACACGGGAAATTTAATTTTACCTTGCGGCGTATTGTCCCACAGGTTTCCTCTATAGGAGACTGCGCAAAGATCATTTGAACTGTTGCGTGCGTTCCATCTATTCGTCCTCCACTTCGTTACGGACTATAATGTATAGTGATCTATAGCACGCCCTTACAAGAAGGTAGCTTGCAACAACGGCGTAAGCGGACCTTAAGCGGAAACATCTATGAAACAAATTGCTTTATTTAACGGCTTGCGACTAATTATAAATTTGAGGAGGGAATATGGATAAACCGAAAATAAAATGGAGTTTTACAATTGTTGTTGATGTGCTTCTCGTCAACTTCGCATTTCTATTCGCTTATTTGACCAGCAGGCAACTCGGCTTTGATTTTTTAGAACAATCCACAGTGCTCTCCACCATACTGCAGAATGCTGACATATCTCCCTTCCAACCACAGCATGTTATCGGATTCGGTATCGCCACTGCTGTCACTATAGTCCGTATCGGTTTACTACTGGCTTTCAATCTCTACAAACCGATATGGCAATATGCCGCAGCTCAGGAATTTCGCACGTTGGCAACCGCGATTATCGTTGCGACTGTAGGACTCATTGGGCTTTCAATGCTACTGAAAATTGCTTGGGTCCTCTTCTTAATCGATGGATTTTATAACTTCGCACTCATCGGGTTTACCAAGTTTTCTGCACAAATCTTCCAGCGAGATAAAGGGGCGCTACACAGAAGATCCCAAAGCAATAAAGGTGCCATAGGACTACACTCCGAATCGCAGCCGTCCATGCAAAGACCGCCAACAAAAGTCCTTATTGTTGGCGCAGGTGAAACAGGTATCGGTGTGCTCCGCGCCCTTAGGAACCACCCTGAAAAAGGCTACGTACCAATCGGCTTCATTGACGATGCACCACACAAGGTCGGCAGAAGTGTCGCAGGGCTTGAAGTATTGGGCACGACCCGCGATCTAACCTATATTGCTCGCAAGCGCGAGATTGATGAAGTCGTCATCGCTATCCCTTCAGCACCAGGTGGTAAAATTCGTGATATTATCCGACAGTGCGAATACCGCGGATGTCAGTTTAAAATCGTCCCGAACATTCATGCCATCCTTGAAGGACGAGCCAGCGTCAGTCAGATTCGGGAAGTCCGATTTGAGGATCTTCTGAATCGGTCTACCTCCCAAATGGACCTCGCTGAAGTCTCTAAATATCTTTCAGGAAAACGCGTGATGGTAACCGGAGCAGGTGGCTCAATCGGGTCTGAACTCTGTCGCCAAGTGGCGAAACTCGACCCCGAACTCCTTATTCTCTTCGGGCGCGGTGAAAACAGTCTCTACCATACAGATATAGAACTCCGAGAGTCCGAACCGCAGCTCAATCGCGCTTTAGTTATCGGCGACATCCGGGATAATGCGAAAGTTTCACAAGTTACACGTAAATATCGTCCTGATATTATTTTCCACGCTGCTGCACACAAGCATGTTAAATTCATGGAGAACCATCCCGATGAAGCCGTCAAAAACAACATACTTGGCACGCAAAACCTCATCAATGCAGCAATTGAGCATGAGGTAGAGGCTTTCATCCTCGTCTCATCGGATAAAGCCGTGAACCCAACGAGCGTTTACGGCGCATCCAAACGTGTGACAGAGAAATTGGTTCAATGCAAAGCGAAGCAGAACCGCACCCGATTTATCGCTGTCCGCTTCGGGAACGTTATTGGAAGTCGGGCAAGTGTAATCCCGAACTTCAAACGGCAAATCGCTAAGGGGGGCCCCGTCACCGTCACACATCGCGAAGCGACGCGCTATTTTATGACGATCCCAGAAGCGGTGCAACTTCTCATCCAAGCAGGGGCTATGGGAAACGATGGCGAAATTCTGATGTTAGACATGGGGGAACCCATTAAAATTCTTGACCTCGCCCAAGATCTTATCCGACTTTCTGGGCTTGAAGTCGACACGGACATCAAAATTGAATTTACAGGGTTGGAACCGGGCGAAAAGTTGTACGAGGAACTTCTGACCCCTCAAGAGGGTGTTACAGCAACAAAACACCAGCGCATTTTCGTCGCACAGTTGGAGCAGATAGAGGAACGCCAACTCCTTTCCCAGATAGGAGAACTCTCACAACTCGCAGACGCATTGGATTCAGAAGGTATTGTTTCTAAATTCCAAGAATTGGTCCCAACATACCAGCCGAACCGCGCATTTCTCACAGATAGCGATGAAGATAGCGCGTCTGATATTATCCAGTTTCCTACGGAAACGGAGACGGAAACCGTCAGAGCAAACCGCCGTTAGTTTTTTGCCTATTGAATCTGGAAATCGCTCCAAATGTAAATGCAGAAAACCGAAGCCATTCAATAGCGAGTAGCGTATGGAGGACAAATTATGCCATTTAAGGCATAATTTCGTTTCGCGGTGGTTTCTGGTCAAGTGAGGGTTGAATCCGGAACAAGGGGAATTCTATGGATCATACGAAGCGTTTCGCGGTAGACTCTCAAAATGTGATAAAGTTCAACCGCGACTGGGCAAAACGAACCTTCGATGTCCTATTCGCGACAATTGGATTCCTGTTTTTGTCCCCCCTTTTTTTCCTTGGGAGCCTGCTCGCAAAATTTCAGTCAAAAGGACCTGTATTTTACAAGGCAAAGCGCGTCGGCAGAGGCGAAACTATCTTTGAAATGTATAAATTCAGGACCATGGTAGTCAACGCCGATGCGATCGGTGGTAGCTTGACAACCTATAGGGATGAACGGATTACACCTATTGGTAGGTTCTTGCGGTGGACAAAGTTGGACGAACTCCCAAACTTAATCAACGTTATCAAAGGTGAAATGAGTCTCATTGGACCACGTCCAGAGGCACCCGATTACGTCAAGCACTACACACAGACGCAGAAACAGGTCCTACAAGTGAAGCCAGGAATGACCGGTCCATCACAGCTCGCGAATCGCGATGAAGAGGAGAAACTCAAAGGTCAACTCGATGCGGAGCATTACTACATAACAGAGTTGATGCCAAAAAAGCTTGCGTTGGATCTCCACTATATTGCAACACAGAGCATCGCTGCTGATATAGGGTGGTTGCTAAAAACTTTTTGGGTGGTCATCTTCACACCGCGCCGCTCCAAATGAGGAATAAAGGTAAAATCGGTTATCGGTGAAGAGGTTTTCGTTAGCTCCAAGCATATAGCCTGCAACAATACGCAGAAATACCCAAGCAAAAACACGCAGGCGGATTCGAGGGATGTACTTCAAAATCCAGACGCACACTGTTCCTCCGCAAGGTAAAATTAAAGATCCGCAAGGTAAAATTAAAAAATGAAAAAAAGACGAGTTTACATTATTTTAGGAACTATCATCGCGTTGTTCTTTTTGCTGCTGATTTTACGGTCGATAGGCAGCAACGTGTCACTCGGAGAGAAGGTCGCAGTCGTAGACATTACGGGTATTATCTCCCGATCAGATGCCACGATTAAACTCATTCACACCTACCGCGATGATCCGGGTATCAAAGCAATTGTGGTTAGAATCGACTCCCCCGGCGGCAGTGTCGCCCCCGTCCAAGAGATTTACAGCGAATTGCAGAAGATAGAAAAACCGATAGTCGCTTCTATGGGAGGCAGTGCCGCATCTGGCGGTTATTACGTCGCGTGCGCCGCTGACACAATCTTCGCAAACCCCGGCACCTTAACAGGTAGCATCGGCGTTATTATGCAATTCACACAACTAAAAGGTTTGTATGACAAAATCGGTTTAGGGCATCAGGTCATTAAAAGCGGCGACTTTAAAGATACAGGTTCACCTTTCCGTGATTTGACCGAGCAGGAGCGGGCAGTCCTCCAATCCACTGTAGACGATGTTTACAATCAATTTGTGGATACAATCTTCGAGGCTCGCGGGGATTTATTAACGCGCGACGAAATTGTTAAACTCGCAGATGGACGCATTTACTCTGGAAATCAGGCATTAGATTCAAAGTTGCTAGACCAACTCGGCAACCTCCCGGATGCAATTAAAACCGCTGGAGAGTTAGCAGGTATTGAAGGTAAACCCAAGGTTGTTCGTAAGGAGAAAAAAACCTCACTACTTGAACAACTCACCGGTATTCAACAGATACCCCCTTTGAATGAAATGTTCAGTCCTCCCGGTGTCACCTTTCGTTATGAAATGCACCTTGGCAAATAGCTCTCAGCAGGATTAGCCGTCAGCCATCGGCTTTCAGTTTCTGTCAGTAAGTAGATTCTCTTGCTGACCGCTGATTGCTGATAGCCGAAAGCCAAAAAAATGAATGACACCTATCAAGTTAACCAACACTGGGAAAAACTTGAGAGTCGAATTCTCAAGCCGCAACAGGTTGTACTTGTGATAGGGGCAACCGATGTTGGAAAATCGACGTTCTGTCGTTTTTTGGTTGATTCTGCTATTGATCGGGGGTTGAAAACCGCTTTTGTAGATACAGATGTCGGTCAATCTCAAATCGGTCCTCCCACCACAATTGGTATGAAATCCTTTGATCCAGAAAGTTCCCCCGTCCAGTTCGATGGTGTCGCCGATCAGCTGTATTTTGTCGGGGATTTGTCGCCGCGAGGGCACTATCTGGAAGTGCTAACAGGGGCGCGGTTGATGGTAGATCGAGCGCGTGAAACCCACGCTGATTTCATTGTCGTTGATACGAGTGGTTACCTCCACGACGCACCTGCTGTTACTCTCAAACAGCGCAAAATCGAACTCATCAGACCGAACCACGTGGTATGCCTCGGGCGTTCCAGCGAATTGAAACAGATAACCGCATACTACAGTCAACAGGACTGGCTCAATATTCATTACCTTCTGCCACACCGGAATGCCCGATCTAAAAGTAGCAAGGCGCGCAGCCGATACCGAAAAGCCCAATTTGAGGCGTATTTTGGCGATGCTTGCGAGCCAAAACTTGCTGTTAGAAGTGGCGATGCTTGCGAGCCAAAACTTGCTGTTAGAAGTGGCGATGCGATGCTTGCGAGCCAAAACTTGCTGTCGAAAGTGGTGAGACTGGCGAGTCTTCAGAACCTGTTCTACAAGCGTCCGAAAATAGCATCCAATACCTACCGTTTGAACAGATTCGTGGTGAGCGCACCCTTTTCTTTACCGGACGCATCGCAAATGAGAAGGAATTGGAAATCCTCTCTGGACTCGCCGAGACGCAAATTTACCACGCCGAATGGGGGCATCGTACCTTGTGCCTCATTCCGTCAAATCCGCTTTCCAAAGCAACTATTACCCACATCAAAAACTACTTAAGTTTGGCACGTGTCACAGCAGGAGTTCGCACTTATTTTGAACGCCGTTTGATCGGATTAATCGACGCTGCCGGTAATACGTACGCCATTGGGATCATTGAAGGTGTTGATTTCCAGAAGCGAGAACTCAGTATCCGTTGTCCATCTTCAAAGGCGGACGATGTCGCGAAACAGGCATGTGCCATCCAATTTGGCAGTTACCAATTGAAATAAAGCAAATCCGTTGGGTGGACTTGCGGTTCAGACCCAACGAATAGACTCCGCATGGATAAAAAAACTTTCACAAAAAACCCAACCTTTACTCGATTTGTTCGATACCACGCACCCTACACCGGTTCTCTTCTCTTGGCGATGGTTTTTGCCTTGGTAATTGCTGTGTGCGAATTAGGGGCTGTTCAGATTTTAGCCGATACGATTAATACACTTGAAATTGTAGGTGGAAATCCATTTGACGAGACTGTATCTATCCGATACTTCCAGCGCGAAGGTCTGTTCGCTTTTGAAGGGTTCGAGATGTCGTTGATAGATGCCGGTGATGCTCTCAAAGTCTTTCTATGGCTGCTCGGCGGGTTGCTGAGCCTCGTATTCATCAAGGGGTTCTTCGTTTACGGCAACGATTACGTGATGGCGCGTGTCGGACACAAACTATCTTTCCGGCTGCGGAACGCTCTTTACGAACGCGTCGTATCTGCACCCTTAGGCATCTTACGCGAAGAACGCACCGGCGATCTCATGGCACGCATTACAGACGATGTCCGGGTCTGGCAGAACCTTGTCGCCGCAATGGCGAACATCATCCGCGCTGTCGTTCTTGTGAGTGTCTTTGTCTCTGTAATGTTGGTTACAAGCTTCAAACTCACCCTGTTCGTCCTCCTGATTCTCCCATTTCTTGCCTACTTCATCACATCTATCGGCGTGCGAATTCGCGGTGCCAGCATAGAAATTCAGCAGCAGAGTGCAAATATCTATTCACAACTCAAAGAGACGTTTGCAGGTATCAAAATCATCAAAAGTTTTACCTCTGAACAGGCTGAAATCAAACGTTTCCAAGCCATCAACTGGAATCAGTACTGCTCAGCGATCCGACGCGCCCGTTTCGCTGCACTTCTCCCACCAACCATTGAATGGTTGGGAGCTCTCGGCGTTGCAACTGTTTTCGCGTTAGGGTGCTGGCAGGTCATTATAGGGCAACTCTCCACAGGATGGTTTATCGGCTATGTTACGATGGTCAGCTGGATGTTCAAGCCCATTAAAACCATTGGCAGCGTCAATAGTGCCTTACAGCAGTGCCTCGTCTCCGCGGAGCGGATCTTTTATCTCCTCGACTTCGGACCAGAGAGGCCTCAGGAGAACGACGAACCTCAGTATGATCGTGATCGCGTGATCTCCGAAGGGGACGCAGCAGATGGAATTCAACTGCAGAATATCCACGGTGCCGTTACATTTCAGAATGTTTCCTTTTCCTACCCACAACCTTTAACAACGAATGCGGAGAGTCCGCGCACAAGATCGAAATCCGTCATTCACAACGTAACCTTTGGAGCAAAGCCGGGGGAGGTTGTGGCACTTGTCGGACCGAGTGGCAGTGGAAAAACAACCCTCCTTAACCTCCTGTTACGTTTCTATGAGGTGAGTTCCGGAAAAATCCTGATCGACGATGTCTCTATTTCCGAAGTAAATTTGGAGTCATTGCGACAAAATATTGCGCTTGTGCCACAGGACACGTTCCTATTTGATGGCACGATTTTGGAAAATATTGGCTACGGATGCCCAAGTGCTACTGATGCAGCGATTATCGATGCGGCGAAAAAGGCGAACGCTCACGAGTTTATTACGAAAACACCCCAAGGTTATAAGACCCCAATAGGTGAAGCAGGTATGAAGCTCTCAGGAGGTGAACAGCAACGCTTATCTATCGCCCGTGCGATCTTAAAAGATGCGCCGATTCTCATCTTAGATGAAGCCACATCCTCATTGGATACACAGTCTGAAGCACTCATCCAAAAATCGCTGGTAAACCTGATGGAAGGGAGAACCAGTTTTATTATTGCGCACCGGCTTTCAACCGTTGTTCGGGCTGACAAAATTCTTGTTATCAAGGATGGGGAGATTCTGGAAACTGGAACACACGAAACACTCTTAACAAGCGGTGGGTTGTATCAAAAACTCTGCGAAATGCAGCTCAGCTAATCCTAAAGTTAGGAGTGTTTAGTTTTTCTGTGGGAGGAAAATTCGCTGCCCGACCCTTACACTCCGGGCTGTCGAGGTCTCTAACCTTGCCATACCGGCAACTGATGGCATTCTTTCGTAGGAGGGTGTTTTTACATGGGTATTTCTTCGTATTTCTGTGGATTTCTTCCGATTCTTACTGATTGCCGACTACTGACTGCTGACGTGCGACACTCTTTTTGAAGTCTTAAACTGTTTATGAGATGCGCTGTGAATTGTCGAAATTCCAAAAAAAATGAAATTTAGGTAAACCTCTTACCTCTTGTTAACGTCACACATATTAAAGAAACGCAGTCAGTGCTATTCAATTTTTTGCAATCTCGATTCTCGAGCGGTGGGTAAGGTCGGTAGATCGAAACTACATGGACGAAATTGGTAGACGCTATGGCGAAAACAAAAAGATCCGATGCTTAATTTCGCCCTTTTTTCGTAATAGCACCTTCAAGGTCGGCTTCACGATAGACGGCTTCAGAGAGGTCAACTTCATATAGATACGCATCTTTGAAGTTGGCGCCGAGCAAGACAACACCTATCAGCTTGATTTCACCGAAAATCGCCTCTCCGAGATTCGCGTTCTCAAAACTGGTGAGTGAACCGAAAGGTCCTGACACCTCACATCTTGGACAACCGAGGGTAGCACGACGCAGATCGGCACGTCGGAAGTTCGTACCACAGAGTAGACTTCCGCTGAGGAACGCACCACATAGATTCGCTTCTTCAAGGTTGGTATCCGTTAAATTAGAACCGACCAAATACGTCCGATGTAAAGTCGCACCAGAAAGATTCGCACCGGTGAGATTGGCATCGTTCAGATTCGCATCTGTTAAATCCGCGTTCTGTAGATCCGTGCCGCTCAAATCCGCTTCCGACAAATCAACACCTACGAGCGGTTGATTCGCTAAATCTAAGTTTGCCAGATTTTCACCAGAAAGAGATTCACCGGCTTGGCACTTTTTAATTATTTCATTCTGTGTGAGTTGAGCCATTAATTAACTGCCTCCAGTATTATACGGCGTTTTAGGGGCTACTTGCAAGCCAATCGTGTTATCCAGAAAATATACAAGTTATGTTTAATAGCATACCACATACATAATTAAAAGTTAAACTTTTTTCATGATTTTTGCTGTGTTAGGCAACCATAAATAACATCTCGTTCGGGAGATCGAGGCTACAGTGAGGTTGAAGAAATGAGAGACTATTACCCGGCATACCCAATAGAATCTGAGCTTTTTGTAGAGGATGAGGACAGGGAAGAAACCCCCACAGAATCACCAAGGGATGAAACCTTTGCGTACCTACAGAAAATTGCGAAGACCCCTTTGTTGGAACCTGAACAAGAAACCACACTCTTTGAAAAATACCAAGAGGGTTTCCAGGCGTTCACTAACCTGCTAAATCAACTCCCAGATTGGATGATAGCCTCGCTTAACATTGCTGAGAATAATACTTCGGACAAAAACCAAAAATTAGAACCCGCACAGTCAGAACACGGATTAATTATAGACCAGGTCCGCGCCGAAATCCAAGCACTTGGGGTCCTATTGGATAAATTAGAGGCGAAGGCGAATTTGTTAGAGCAGGCACGCTGGAAAATCTTTGAAGAAAACTTATATCTCCTACAAAAATATGTTGACCGCACAGCATCGCGCGAATTGATGCAGGTGGGAAGCCTCGGACTCTTGAAAGCTATTGACGACAGCGGCACAAAACGTGGTACGGAATTTCGGACATACGCTCGCAAAGCGATCCGCAGCAACATCAATACCTTCAATAAAAAAACGACAAAAGTGCAGCAACGACAAGCGGAATTCCCTTTGGCAGAATCACATCGGATCCCAGAACTCTCTCGTATCGCAGCGGCATGCTTTGACAAAGAACAGGAGTCCTTGGCTTTTCAGGAATTCGACGTTATCTACCACGAAATCGGAACGCTCTTGGAAGAATTACCGACCGATATGTTAGGCGGACGGACGACGACCTGCAAGCCGCACACACTCCGGTTTGTACTTGAAGATGTCCGACGGGAATTTGCACATGTCAGGTGGTTGGCGGAACAATTGGAAGCGGCGGACCAAGTCACACACGGAACAAAACTAAAAATTGTCGAAGCGAATCTGCGCCTCGTCGCCAGTATTGCGAAACAACATCACTTTAGTAAAACATCCTTAACCTTCCTTGATTTGATGCAAGAAGGCAGCCTCGGACTGATGCGAGCCGTAGATAAGTTTGACCACACCTTGCGATTCCGATTTAGCACTTACGCTACTTGGTGGATTATGCAATCTATTAAACGTGCCCTCGATCAGCAAGGACAGATGATTCGTGTTCCATGCTATATCGGTGAAGCGCGTCGCGCTATTAAGCAGGCACAGTCAGATCTGACAACCCAACTCGGACGCGAACCCACTACGACTGAAATTGCCAAAGAAGTCGAGCTTACGGAGAAAAAGGTTTCCGAAATTTTCAACGCCACAAAGGATCCGGTTCCGCTCGACGCACCGATCAATGAAGACTCCCCAGACGGCTCGTTTTCCGAACTGATTCCGGATCAATCCCAAATTACGCCTGAAAACTATTTGCTCGATTACGCAAAAATCGAGGTTATCACAGAGGTTCTCAACCGAACACTCAATCCCCGTGAGACACAGGTGATCATTCTGCGATACGGTTTAATGGACGGTACCGAGTATACCTTAGCCGACATCGGAGATAAACTTCGGATTAGTCGTGAACGGGTCCGACAGATAGAAGCTGAAGCTATTGTTAAGCTCAAACGCCACGACTCGAAAACATTACTCCAAGATCTGCTGAAAGATTTCTAAAGAGGGCAATATAGTGAAAATAGCGTATTTCGACTGCTTCTCAGGCATTAGCGGCGATATGACGCTTGGTGCCCTTGTTGATGTTGGCGTACCACCCGATATACTTAGGGAGGGATTGTCTACACTCAAACTTGATGCTGAGTTCAGCCTACACTTTGAAAAGGCCACGAAACACAGTATCACCGGTACCAGGGCGATTGTGGAGGTGCACCCTGCACACACCTCACATGCAGATTCACACCACGAGCATAGGCATGCCCATCATCATGACCACGAAGATCATCACGAGCATGGGCATGCCCATCATGACCACGACCACGATCATGATCATCACCATGATCACGGACCGACTCGCCATCTCTCCGATATTTTCAAATTGCTTGATGACAGCGATTTAGACACAGAAATTCGGGATACCGCGAAACACGTCTTCGACCGACTCGCTGAAGCAGAGGCGAAGGTTCACAATATGAACAAAGCCGACGTTCATCTCCACGAAGTGAGTGGGATCGATTCAATTGTGGACATTGTCGGTTCTGTCATCGGTTTGGCACATCTGGACGTTGATGCGGTTTATGCATCACCACTTTCTCTCGGTAGGGGCTTTGTTCGATGTGCTCACGGATTCATGCCCGTTCCTGTCCCCGGCACAATGGAACTCCTAAAAGGTGTTCCGATTCATCAAACCGATATACCCAAGGAACTGGTAACGCCGACTGGAGCCGCACTCATCACGACCTTATCGCAGGAATTCGGTGTCATGCCCGAAATGCGATTGGATCGCGTTGGGTACGGTGCTGGCACTCGCGATCTTGAACAACGCCCAAACCTCCTCCGCCTCTGTCTCGGCGAAAAAATATCAAGTAGTAGTTTACAAACGAACCACCATCACGCCGAAACTGACAGCGTGGACATCATTGAAACCAATGTAGACGATATGTCACCCGAGATTACGGGGTATGTCACCTCTCGGCTCTTTGAACACGGGGCGCTTGATGTTTTTCTGACACCCATTTTCATGAAAAAGAACAGGCCCGCCACACAGATAACCGTCCTCTGTCCTACTGCGCATCGCAACGAACTCATCGAACTCTTGCTCACCGAAACCACTACCTTTGGTGTCAGACTCTCATCCGCCAATCGGGTCAAACTACGCCGCGACTTCATCCAAGTCGAGACGCAGTGGGGAACAATTCAAGCGAAACGTGGGTATCTCAACGGCACTCTTATCAAGACTGTTCCCGAATATGAGGACTGCAAACGGCTTGCAGAGCAAAACAACGTTCCACTCCGACAGATCTATGCAGAAGCACTCGGCAACCTTGATCCTATTGATGCCGTAAGTCAATCTAAAACCTAAACTTCCCTTCCAACTGTTTCTCCCGTCCCACATACCCAGAATTCTGGCTCTTATTTTTTGCAACCTTTTTGCCGAAAATCTACCTCTTTATAACCATAGCAACGTCCGAACAGGTGAATTTTCAAGTAAAAACGGGGTTTAAACACTTGTGATTCTTTAGATTGCCACTTGCGTGAAACTTCTTGAATCCGTTGAAAGTGCATCCAAAGGTCCGTATAAGTGGAAGTTCTTTGTAGAGATCCGGTCTTCTGATGAACATAACCTCGTCTTTCGCGGCGTTCCTTTGCAGAACTCGCAAGCCAAGATTTACTTAAAAAACAGCAATTCTACCATACAGAGGTTCCCAGTGCGTCTCGTTGTCCAACCTTGTCGAGAAACAGGAAAGGACATAGGCACACCTGATTTAAAAGAAAATGAAATTTCGTGCTGCTATCACCGCAGGTATTGCGCACCTTGTTCAAAATAAACTCCGCGCCGGTCTGTCCATTCTCGGTATCTTCATCGGAATAGCCAGCGTGCTTTGTATGATCGCAATCGGCGATGGGGCGAAGTTGCTCATCGCCCAGGACATCGAAACACTCGGCGGCGCAAACCAAGTCCAATTCTGGACCCGAACGTCTATTTGGAAACGGCATCGGCTTGTTCGGCGTACCACCGAGCGATATACCCTCGAAGACGCTTATGCTATTGAAGCAGAATGTCCGAATGTTCTATATGTCTTGCCCAAACATGAAGGCTACACAACTTTCGTTACCGCCCGAAACGGGAGCCAAGCCAGACCCCTTTTAGAAGGTGTTACTGCAGACTATGCACACGGCATGAGATGGGAACTTCAGACTGGCAGATTCCTCGTCGAGGGTGATATTGAAAACGCAAAGCAGGTGTGTGTTTTGGGTGCCGACACTGCGACTGAACTATTTGGAGAGGAATCGCCAATTGGACAAGAGGTAAAGGTTCGGTATCATTGGCGGGGAGCGACGGTCAGGCTACGGGTCGTGGGTGTGATGAAAAAAAAGGGGCGCAGTCTCAGCATCTGGTACTCTTTAGATGATGCTTTATGTGTGCCGCTAACAACATATCAGCAACGGATCACAGGTACCCGTTATCTTGAAGACATGGTCGTCTTTTTTGAAAAAGGCACAGAGATTGAAAGCATCATCGATTCAGTCAAGCAGATCTTACGTAAAAGACACCGTGGTAAAGATGACTTTATCGGACTTTGGATAGCAAAACGGACAGCGAGACGTCTTGACCACATTGAAAAAGTGATTAAAATCACTCTGGGGAGCATTGCCGGATTTTCGCTATTTGTCAGCGGCATCGGCATCATGAATATATGCCTCGTTTCCGTCGGTGAGAAGACGCGGGAGATAGGCTTGCGGAAATCAGTTGGGGCGAAACAGATTCACATTTTCTATCAGTTCTTGACGGAATCGATCTGTCTCTGTTTGTGTGGTGCGGTTCTCGGTATTGCGGGAGGTTGGCTGGCAGCGCACGGTATGGCACAACTTGCTGTCCGAATTGTAAGGGTTGTGCCAGAATGGCCCGTTGTTCTCTCTTTGCCGTGGATGTTGACTTCCGTTATCTTCTCAATTGTCATGGGCATCACTTTTGGAGTCTATCCAGCGATACTCGCTGCTCGGCTTTCACCGATTGAAGCACTCCGCACCGAAAATTAAATGACGGTGGTTCGTAAATTATGGATTCAGAATACAAGGAACGCGGAGGCATATTGGAAAGTTTCAATAGGAGTGGTTATTGGCAACCTTCAGCAAAGAGGTTCTCTTTCTGACCGCTGACTGCTAATTGCTGACAGCTTGCGTTTGGCACAAATCACAGGTCCCGCACCGGTAATCTTCGTCAACAGGTTCACCGAAATAGCCTCGAATCACACGCATTCGGCAGGTAGTCTCTAACGCATAAACAACCATCTGATCGAGTTGACTCTGTTTTCGGCGGACATAGTCGCCTACCTCAATCTGCTCATCTGTCAGTGTGCTCAGCATTTGGCTGTCCTCAAGCAGTTCAATGAGGAGCAAATCTTCCTGTCCCCAGTACTGAATATAGCCATCGCTTTGCAGCTCAGCGAGCCCTTCCATGATCTCCTTTGGATTTTCTCCAACGGCTTCACAGAGTTCTAAAATCGTTTTTTGCGGAGGCACGCCATCATGATGATCGTGATGGCGTGACCTCCGAAATTTTCCACCTCGCAGTTGACCGAGCAATGCACGCTGAGTTGCTTCCGCTGGTTCGCCTTTTTCAACCCAAAATCCACGAAATCTCACAGAAAGCTGAGACGGCACATTATACCACCGCTTCAAAAACCCGAGTTTTTCCAAATAACTGAGGCAGACGTGGATTTTTGTCCCTTTCGCACTGCTCATCCATTCCAACTCATCGTTAGAAATTGTGCGATATTTTTCGCTTCCCTTGAAATTTTCAACAACCTTTAAGAGTTTAAGTAAAAACTGCTTATCCGGGGCACTCTCTTTGATAAACCACTCGTGTAACCCGCGGTCATCGTTACAAAAAAGTAGGATACAGAGCGCATCCTCTTCATCTCTCCCTGCCCTACCGACTTCTTGGCAGTACTCTTCAAGCGTGCCAGTGAGCGTCCAATGCACGATGTATCGGATATCCGGTTTGTCTATACCCATACCGAAGGCGTTTGTGGCAACAACGATATCTAAGCCATTCTCACTATTATCAAAAAAGGCTTCTTGCACGCGTGTGCGTTCGTGGGGTTCAAGCCCCGCGTGATAGAAATCTGCTCGAAATCCGCGCCTTTGAAGAAAATCCGCAATTTCTTCAGTCTCTCGCCGTCGTCCCGCATAGATAATCCCGTTTTTCGGTGAAGTCTTCAGATTCCCCAAACGAATTGGTAGATGATTTGGATCCTCATCGGTGAGAAACCTTTCGAGTTGTTGATACTTTTCATCGTCATCTTCGTTCTGTTGGACGACCAATTTCAAATTGGGACGCTCGATCCCTTGTGCCAGAGTACGAGGTGTCGGTATATTTAGCACATTGAGGATATCTTCTTGAATCTCCGGCGGTGCTGTTGCGGTGAAAAGTGCGATAACACGCGGTTGGAGAACGTCGATCGTATCTTTGAGCGATAGATAGGCAGGACGGAAATCGCGTCCCCATTGTGAGATGCAGTGCGCCTCATCAATGACGAATAGCGAGATAGGGAACGCATTCAAGATGTCCAAGAACCGTCGGCTCCGAAGCCGTTCTGGTGAGATATAGAGCAGTTTTATTTCGTTGCGTCTCAGGCGCGCCAATTCACTCTGGTATTCTTCCCATGTCTGCGTGCTGTTTATGAGCGCAACCGAATGAATTCCTTGTTCTCGCAAGGCATCAACCTGGTCCTTCATCAATGAAATGAGGGGTGAAATCACGATCGTTACGCTGTCGAGCATCAGCGCAGGAAGTTGGTAACACAAAGACTTTCCGTGTCCCGTTGGGAATACAGCAAATACATTTTCGCCATCTAAGATTGCCTCGACAATCTCGCGTTGCCCTTTACGGAAAGAAGTATAACCGAAGTGGGTACCGAGTGCTACCAAAAGGCGGTCTGCTGGCGGTTCACACGCCTGTGTCGGAAGCCCTGATACATCGGTTTCCGAGTTGAGAATAGCATCTACCTCTTTAAGCAAGTCTCGCAAATTAGACATATTTTTCTATGAACTCATAGCGAGTAGAAGTTAAGAATCGTTGAAAGTTACACGAAAGTTAATCATTGAATATGCTAAATAACGAA
>JAGWBV010000022.1 GCA_021295715.1 Candidatus Poribacteria bacterium
AATTCTCCTTTCAGTAAGATTGTATTGTAGCACAATCTTGGTTTAGAGAGTGGCCCGAATTTCCGGTGGCAGTACAAGAGAAGGCATAGGCTAACAGATTGCGGATATAACAACTTGCACAGCCTAACAGGCTATGCTACAACGGACACCAGCGAGATGAGTCAAGATGAGCTTAAATCGTTTTATCGTCGTAATTTGCCTCATATACAGACACCGGGGGCAACTTTCTTTGTGACATTCCAGCTTGCAGGAGCTATACCACAGCATATATTAGCGCAATGGAGAACGGAAAAATTACGATTTGACAAAGAAAAATCAAGACTTCTCAGGTTGCAAAATGACTCCGGGTCCGCGTCAACACAACAGAGACATTGTGAGGAAAAAAATAAACACCTGAAATGGAATCGACAATGGTTCCGAAAATTTGAAAAAACCTTAGATAGCGCCGGAAGCGGACCTGTATGGCTCAAAGATGATCAAATTGCTAAAGCAGTGGCGGAAAGTCTGCATTACCGAGACGGAAAGGTGTATTGCTTGGATGCCTATTGCATCATGTCAAATCATGTCCATGTTGTATTCACACCACTCACAATGCCATCTTCCAGAAGAGAGGTTGTTAATCCGACGAAAAATACAGCACAAACGAAGGACTTGTGCTACAATTCACTTTCTTCCATTATGCAGTCCCTTAAAGGGTATACAGCTCGCAAAGCTAATAGTCTATTAGACCGGACGGGTGCATTTTGGCAGCGCGAAAGTTATGATCACATTATTCGGGATGCAAACGAATGGCAACGGATTATCACCTATGTTCTCAATAATCCCGTAAAAGCAGGTTTAGTGGATACATGGGAAAAATGGAAATGGAATTATTGTCGTTGTAGTATAGGCTGTTAGCCTGTGCAATTGCCGTATAACCTGTTACGGTGTGCAGCTTATAGCGGAAACTGTTTTTTTCAGGGAGGAGAATGGAAATCAAATTAGGTAGAATAAAGGTTGAACCCCAAGATAGCGCATTATGCGACCCTGAGGAGCCCTTTGAGTGTGCGATGGCACGTGCATTGCATCGCTACGGTTATGTTGATCCAATCGTTAACTTTAGAGTTATAGAAATCCACGAGAACGAAACAGAATATTTGTGTAGCGACGCTATAGCCGACTGGCAATTGGACCTCATTGAAGACGAGCCTGTCGATCCAATCACGCTGGTATTTGATGAGGAAGATGAAAGTGTCTACCTTGAAAGCGAATACCAACAGCAGTGAAGAGCAGACGAGTTCGATAAAAGGCATTGTAGCATAGGCTGTTAGCCTGTGCCTCTGAATCGTCCAAACTTTAGTAGGGAAGAGGGAATCGTATGAAAAGGAAAAAAAGAATGGCAGTAGATCCAACCACAGGAGAAAAATATGAAATAGAACTACCAACTTCTGAAGCGGTCAAACAGGAAATTCTTAAACTGGATTATCCAACCCACGGAATCACCATAAAAGAGGCAACGGAAAAACTGGCAGGGAAATTTGGGTTATCTGGTGAAGAAAAAAAGGCACAGACAAAGAGGGGTGAGCGATATCTTGGCCTTTTTCATTATGAAGTAGTTGGCCCTGAATTTGAAAGACTCTTAAAGGAGGGAACATTAAAACAACCAGAAGGAAGGGGGAAACCTTATGTCCTCTCCGGCCCGCCCCCTCCACGATCCCCCTCTGATGGAGATATTGAAGGGATTTATCAACATATTAGAGAAAAAGTAGCTGAAGACTTACTTCAGCAAATTAAAGCAAATTCACCTACTTTTTTTGAAAACCTTGTCATTGATCTTCTTGTTGAAATGGGATACGGTGGTTCAAGAGAAGATGCCGAAGCCGTAGGACGCAGTGGTGATGGTGGAATTGATGGTATTATTAACCAAGATAGACTCGGACTTGATGTAGTTTATGTTCAAGCGAAACGGTGGGACAGTAATGTAGGATCCCCTCAAATTGCTGGTTTTGCAGGGGCTTTGGCGGGAAAAGGAGCAAACAAAGGGATTTTTATCACAACGTCGAATTTTACCAAGGATGCCAAAGCGTACGATGCTGCAGGTTTCAAAATTATTCTCATTGATGGAAAGCGACTTACCCAATTAATGATTGATCACAACGTGGGGGTTTCTACAGTAAAAAATTACGAAATCAAGCGAGTCGATTCTGATTATTTTAGTGGAGATGTTGGGTAATATCTGGATTGGGAGTCGGCAGAATGGAAAACGCATAAACTCACTTATATGCACAGCCTAACAGGAAACCATGCTACGGAAGAAGGCAAAAGAGAAGCACAGGCTAACAGCCTATGCTACACGAAATACAACTAAAAGGAGAATTCTATTATGAACAGCCGTAACCTGTTCATCACTATTTGTATAATTACGCTCGGCATTGCCGCGCTTGCGATGTCGCAGACCTATTTTGAGGATAATTTCGACGATCCGAAAGAATCCGAAAAGAAATGGGTCGCCCTTTTTGGGGAATGGGAACTCAAGGACGATGAATACCATCAACTCCAAAATACCCCTAACTGTATGAGTGTCGTCGCCGATGAATTCTGGGAGGACGACTGGAGTGATTACACCTTTGAAGTGAGAGGGAGCAAAGTCAGTGGTGCCGAGGGGTTCCTGATTATGTTCCGTTGCCAAGGTTTGATGCAAGCACGCGGACAGGCTCTTGAGGATCATCCGCCACGTATGGAGAAGCTCAAACCCTCGTTGGAATACTGGTGGAATCTCGGCGGATGGGGAAACTCACGCTCACAAGTTGAATCTTGGGGCGGCAAAGCCGGTGCCAATAGTGCTCACACCATTAAAGATAAGGATTGGTATAACATCAAGATTGTCAATACCCCCGATAGTTACACGGTCATTCTCAACGATGAAGAAGTCGCAACCGTTGACGATGACACTGAGGGTGGTGTTGGGAGAATAGGCTTAGCCACATGGAGCACGGTTGCTAAGTATGATGATGTCGTCGTTTACGGACCTGATGGTCCCTCGTTACCGGTCGACGCAAAAAGCAAACTCGCGACGACTTGGGGACATCTTAAATCCGTGAAGTAGTTTTCAAACACTATTATAACCCAAGTTGCTGCGAATGAGTTTTGAACGTTTTAAGATGATTCTCGGGTGCTTTTTCACCCCGTAGGGGTGCTATGTCTATAGAAAATGGCTTATGTAAGCAACCGCACCCCGTAGGGGTGCTATGTCTATGAATAGGTGGCAACTTGGGTTATTATATATTAAAGCGCGAGGTTTTGACACCTCGCGTTCACTTTATTCAGAAAGTTTAGATTATTTATAGCGGGTTTTGGAAACCTGAAAGTTACAAGAAAAGTATGCCAAGGCACTCCCAAACCGAATCCCCCATTCCTACCTACCATACAGTTACCTCAACACCACATGGACGGATAGGTGAACTCAGGTTGAGTACTAACAATAGAACACTTGAAACGCCAGTGCTATATCCTGTGATTAACTTTCTGACGGGTACGAGCACACGTGGCGGTGGTGTCTGGAAATATATTCTAAAGATTCTGATGCAGCGACAGACACCTATGCTGTCTCAGATCTTACATTTTCTCGATTTCCCACTCACCGGACGATACCTTGACAATTGGCGTGGGAAGTCAATGCGCAAGCATTACCGT
Source organism: Candidatus Poribacteria bacterium (assembly GCA_021295715.1). Lineage (NCBI taxonomy): Bacteria > Candidatus Poribacteria > Candidatus Poribacteria bacterium. Next base: position 3,673 of record JAGWBV010000022.1, read on the forward strand.
GAACAGAATGGTGTATATGAAGGCACCTTTTTCTTAGATTCCGGTGGCTTCAAACTCCTTTACAACACCGGTATGGATCTGAAAGAATTTGGAATTCACAAGGAAACAGAGGCGGACGATATCCTCGATCTCCAATTAGGCTTTGAAGGTGATATAGTCGCCTCTTTGGATTACCCGCTCCCGCCCAACTTAGCACGTCCAGAAGCTGAAGAGCGGATGAAACAGAGTCTCACAAACGCAGTCCGAGTGGCAGAACGCTTGACAACAAATACAAGCGAAATCCGGACGGTGCCTTATCTTTATACCTGCTGTCATGGTCAATCCGGGGAGGACATCTCGGACTATGTGAGTCAACTCTTTGCTCAAATGAGTGGTATATTATCCTCATTCGGGTTGGCTGTGGGATCACTTGTGCCTTTACGTGGTCGGGACGATTCGGAAGTGATGGAGCTGGTTAACGGTGTTGTCCAAGCCGTTCCAGAGGATCGACGGGAGACGACACCTATTCACGCTTTTGGTGTTTCAGGCGTGCTCACGCCACTCCTCGCTTACATAGGTGTTGACACGTTCGATAGTTCTGGCTATATTCACACGTCTCGGAGTCTCACATATTCACAACCGCACACCCAGAAGAAACTCAGGATTATGGAGATGGATGAAACAGACTGTGACTGTTACATCTGCGAGGCATATCCGCTGCAGGAAATTCAGCAGGCGTTCATGGATAAACAGAGTTACAGAGCCACCTCCACAGGCAAGTTTAAGAGCGAGTACTACGCCGCGATTGGGCTTCACAACTTCCAGACGGAAGCCGATATTCTTGATGAAATGCGTACTGCAATCGCGGCAGACGATGCCCTTGAAGGTTTAGTCCGGCACCTCGCTAAATACCAGAACTTCCGCGGCTTAAGACGGGCAACGGCATGGCTTTCCGATAATGATAAGACACTCGCTACCCGATTGGCTCGAACGTTAATTCAGACCCCCACGCGTATGAAAGCAAAGCACACGCAGCAGAACTTAAATCAATTGGAACTCTTCTCAGGCAATCACGGAAACACTGAGAATAGAAGCCAAACTATCCATGGAGATCGTAACACTCAAACGGTTTCGCTGGCATATACCCCAGATGATTTTCGAGTACCCTGTGATTATAAGGTGCCCGATGGTAAAGAAATCCTACTTGTGATCCCCTGTGCTGGAAAGAAACCTTACTCACTGTCCCGGACGCACACGATGATTGCAAACAGATTTCAAACCGCTTTCGGCGAAGGACAGGAGTGTATCCACAAAATAACGCTCTCTGGACTTTACGGTCCCGTTCCTGAAGAATTTGAAACAGAGGATGCTGTTGTCCGCTACGATTTTCAGCTCTCCCCTAAAAACAAATCCCAGATTGAACAAGGCGCGACACGTCTGGTCAACTACTTGGAAAAATATGGACACAACTATGTGCTTGCAGTCGGATACGCGACGAGTCGGGCATACAGAAAGGTCCTTACACTTACAGAGGAGCGTTTTCCAACATTCATTTTACTGCCGAAGGAACTCAGGCAGAAACGCTTATCTGAATTCTTCAGGCACACGAACTTAGATGCTTTGGTTGAAGTGATACGAGACAAATTATAGGAACTGACAACAGATGCAAAATTATTTTTTACCCTCGCGAATTGAATTTGGCGATGGGACCATTCAAAACTTAGGCGAACACGTCAAGGCATTTGATGGCAAAAAACCATTCTTAGTAAGCGATGCTGGCGTTATCAACGCTGGCATTCTTGCGAAAGCAGTAGAGGCGTTGGACACAGTCGGTTTATCGCATGTCACATATTCAGATATTGAACCGAACCCGACGGACATCAGCGTTACACACGGTGTAGAAGCCTACAAAGCCGAGGCGTGTGATGTCGTCATCGCTGTCGGCGGCGGAAGCGTGATGGATGCCGCCAAAGCCATCCGTCTCTTAACGACCCATGAACCACCCGCTGGCGAGGTTTCCAACCTCGCTCCATATTACGCTGACGTTGGTGGCATCGATCGAATCCGAGGCGATATGCCGCCGCTAATATGTGTGCCGACGACTGCTGGCACGGGCAGTGAGGTGTCACAAGGCTCAATCATTACGGATACATCCCTACAGACAACCGATCGATGGCGCAAGCGCGCAATCGTTACACCCTTCAACATGTCGAACATCGCACTCCTCGATCCGGGAATAACCCTTGGCATGCCACCTGCCCTTACTGCTGCGACAGGTATGGATGCCATCACACACGGCATCGAGGCGTATGTGGCGACGAAGTACCACCCTATTGCTGAGGGGGTCGCACTACAGGCACTCAGAATGTTGAGCGCAAATATTCAACAGGTCTATTACAATGGTGAAGATGTAACCGCACGCGGGGAAATGCTTTTGGGGTCATGCATGGCAGCATTTTCATTTCAGAAGGGGCTTGGCGCGGTCCATTCGCTGGCGCACCAACTCTCTACAGATGCCCCCATACCCCATGGCGTAGCAAACGCGATTCTCCTCCCACCTGTCATGGAATTCAACTTTTCTCATGCGAACGAGAAATACGCTGAAATCGCGCGTGCCTTAGGTATAGACACCAGTAAAATGGACATTGAGGAAGCGGGGCATGCTGCCATTGATAAAATCAGGGCATACAACACAGAATTGAATATGCCCACTGGACTCGGAGAAGCTGGTTTGGACCGGGGAAAAATTCCGAAACTCGGCGCGGACGCAATGCTTGATCATTGCCATAAATTCAATCCGAGGGTGTGCACAGAGGAGGATATGGTGGCTTTATTTGAGGCAGCGTTCTAAGGAATATCAACAGACACAATCCAGCCCTTCGTCAGTGCTGGTTTATAGGCGTTATCGCGCAAGTAATCTGATGTTTGCCACAAGCAGAGATGCTTACCATCTGGCATCCAGACGACCGATGTCAACTTCATCGGTGTGCGAGCGATAGGAAATTTCTCACCACTATCAAGGTCATAAACCCAGATCTTCCAGCGGATGCCTGCACAGTCCTCACGTTCCATATACGCTAACTGTTTACCTGTTGGCGACCACGCAGGAGATGTGTGTTTCAAAATCTGGCTCTGCGTTAAAGTAGAAACCGTCTCCGATAAGTGCAGCTGCTTATCAAGCAATTGCCCGGGACGGTTACTGCCGGATAAGACATACGCCAACTGGGTGCTATCCTCCGACCAGTTCAGTTGATGAACCTGTTGATGCTGCGTCAGGATCTCTTTTATACGTTGCCCTTCTATGTCTTGGATGCGGACGCCAACATATCTTGAACTGTTTACACCGAAAGCAACACGGGTGCCATCGGGCGCCCAAGATGGTGCTGACAGATAGGTATAGGTACGCTGCCGACGTTCAATTGGTACGCGGGCAATAGCCCCTAAACCGCTACCATCGCTGTTAATTCGGTAGACGATATCCATTCCCTTTTCGCGTCTTCTGAACACTAAACGGTTAGATTTCGGTGAAAAGGCAGGTCCATCTCCGCGAACTAACTGTCTGATTCGTCCGAATTTCCAATCGACTGTATAAATAAAGCGCTCACCGTTTTCGTCCACTTCAAATGCAACAAGCCTACTGTCAAGCGACCAAGAGACATACGGATTGTAAAAGTCTCCAGTGTAGAACTTTCGTGCCCGTTCTCCCTTCCGATCCATAATCCACAGTTCATTTGCACGCCAATATCTGCCATCCAAATTTTCTCTTTTCAAAAATGCGATGAACTCTCCATCCGGACTCCAGCGCGGAAACTCAGCACCTTCAATCAATTGCACCCTATACGGATCAGTCGTCGAATGATCTTCTGGACGACAGAAAGTCGTATTGAACATGATACCATCTATGTCTTTAAACTCGCCGAAGGCAAACTTATCCATCCATCCTCGGACACCGTTCGGAAGTTCAACTTCATACCATCCGTCCGAAACTCGTAGAATCGGCAAACGCACTCCGTCGTTGAGTTGTAACAACACGGATGTGCCTTCGCCTGTGGTGGTTGTAGCACCGCCTTTTCTTGTATACACAGGTGCTGCGTCATGTGCCACAGTCCCTTGCCGTTGACTCTCCTTTTCATGGATGGTTTCTGTTGCGTTTGCAAAGGCGTAGACATTGCCATCGCCAGATGCAGCATAGAGAACACCATCGGAAATTGCGGGGGCGGCGTCCACAGAACCACCGAGCTGATATGTCCAAGTTTCAGCCTTGGATGCCGCATCGAAGGCGTGGAGTTGTCCATTACGAGCACCAATATAGACGACACCATTCGCTGTCACAGGATAACTCTCACTGCCATTTGTGTGGTCGCGCCACAAATCCGCGTTGTGTTCTGGAAATATAGGACGAAACACCCCCTTAGCACATCCGTATTCGACACCGCGGATGTGGATCGTCCGTTCACGCATCGCTTCAAGGGCACCTGTCCTCGCGTTCAAGAGGTAGATTTTTGACGGGAACGCACCGATGTAAACCCTGTTCTCCACAACAATTGGCGGCGCGTCCATCCAACCTTTCGACTTGAACTCCCACAACTTCTCGCCTGTTTTCGCGTCTAATGCGTAAACCTTGTTGTTCCTCGCGCTAAAGTAGACCCGATTCCCGAGCACCGCTGCGGAATAGCGGATGGCATCCCCCGCGTCAAAAACCCACCTGATTCCCCACTGTTTCGCGTCCAAGGCATACAACTTACCATCTGTCGATCCGATATACAAAATGCCATTCGCGACCACAGGTGAAGCATGGAGGGGTCCACCTGTTTTGAATTGCCATAGCAGTTCCAATGGTGGTGTAATGCTTTTGTCTGGACTCATCCCAGAAAAGCCAAGATTGTGCATGAACATGTGCCAGTCTTCAGCACGAGGTGAGGGGATAGGTTCCGTTGCTTCAGGGGCTGCTGCCTGCTGTGCCCTCGGCTGCTGTGTCTGCTTTTTCTGTTGCGAATCGCATCCCCACACGAGAAGTAGTGCAAGTAGGATTATGAACTTTTTGGCACAGTTCACAAGCAAAAATTTATTATAGAAAAATCTATTCCAGAGATACACATCGATCCTTTCATCAAGACCTTACATTACGGATTGAGGCTATAGGAGAACCCTTAAGACATTTTATTCCGTATTAGATTAGCACATTATCAAAGTGTGTGCAACTGAAATCAGATATACCCGATGATTCTCCTGATAGTGGAGTTTGCTACCTTGCCGGTGTATTGTTAACTGTATACTTCACTATAAACAGTTCTAACGAAGTGTTTGGAAATTTGGTATTCTTTGAAGAAAACCGAAGCGGTTTTACACGAAAGATAAAGACATGGAGCGTCCATCCCGCAACTTTTATATCTTTCCGTGAAAAGGTCACATCGGGTTTCTAATAAAAAGCCGATGCTTGAAAACTACAAGGAACCCGTTTTTCCAAACTTCGCAAAAATTACGAAAAATTTGAATTTACGGTAAATTTGTGTTAAAATTTAACTTTTACAATATAACACCATTTTAATTCTAAACGGTGAAGGAAAGTCAGTACCCGCACCTAAAGGTAGGGGTTTGTGCAAAGCGTTCATCAAACGTTCACTCCACAAGTTACACCACTGATCACAAGTCTCCGGAACCCATAGCGATATGAGTAACGGGTACTGTAGATTTCGTTCACAGGCACGAGATAAAATAAAGCCTGCCTTTATTAAGAAAGGAGACAGGGTTTCCTTCCCTACCCAAAGGTAGAGGTCTCCACCCTGAAGATATTGATGAACAAATTATTAAGTGAAGTCGATCCGCAAATTGTTGAAATCACCGCCAATGATCTGAAACGTCAGCAAGATTCTCTGATGCTGATCCCGTCCGAGAACTACGCCAGCCGCGCAGTTATGGAAATCCAAGGTAGTATCCTCGCCAATAAATACGCCGAGGGCTATCCGGGTGAGCGTTACTATAACGGATGCCAATTTATGGACGATGTCGAGTCGCTTGCAATTGCGCGTGCCAAGACACTCTTCGGTGCCGAGCATATCAACGTCCAACCGCACGCTGGCAGTCAAGCGAACATGGCGGTCTACCACGCGCTTCTCGAACCGGGTGACACAATTCTCGGTATGTCCCTCAGTCAAGGCGGGCATCTCACCCATGGTGCAGGTGTCAACTTCTCGGCAGACTATTACAATATCGCTGCATACGGGGTGAATGCCGAAACCGAACGAATCGACATGGAGGAGATTGCCCGTCTCGCCGCAGAACACCGTCCCAAACTCATCGTTGTCGGCGCGACAGCTTATCCTCGACACTTCGACTTTGCAGCATGGCGACAGGTTGCTGATTCCGTAGACGCATACTTGCTCGCGGATATAGCCCATATTGCGGGTCTTATCGCTGGTGGTGCTCATCCCGACCCTGTTCCTTACAGTGATGTAATTACCACAACAACACACAAGACTTTACGCGGTCCTCGTGGTGCCATGGTTATGTGTAAAGCCGAATATGCGGACAAGATCGATCGCGCTGTTTTTCCCGGCTTACAAGGTGGACCCTTCCTCCATACAATTGCCGCCAGAGCTGTTGCCTTCAAAGAAGCGAGCGAACCCGCTTTTAAGACATATCAGGCACAGATCGTAAAAAATGCGAAGGCACTCGCTGCACGGTTAATTGAAAACGGTTTCCGGTTGGTGAGCGGAGGTACCGACAATCACCTCATGCTGATAGACCTTACTTCCAAGTATGAGAAACTCAGTGGAAGACAAGCCGCCGACCATCTGGAAGATGCCGGAATTATTGTAAATAAAAATACCATTCCTTTCGACAAAAGGAAACCCAGAACGACAAGCGGTCTACGCCTCGGAACGCCGATGATTACAACACGTGGGATGAAAGAGGATGAAATGGTCCTCGTTGCCGACTTCATCGCAGAGACGCTCGAAAATAGGCAAAAAGCCTCTATCAAACGACAAATCCGAGAGAAAGTCAACGAACTCTGTGCACAATTTCCGATTTATGAATACCTAAAATAGTGTCAGTTAGCAGTTGTCAGCTATCAGTTAAGAGGTTTCCGTTTAACAAAAATCCCTTGTAACTCTCACTGCGAGGCAACCGACAACTGAAAGCCTGCACAGCAGGCGAACCGAAAACTATGAACTACAAAGCGGCACTCGCCTATATTGAAGAGTTTATTGACTATGAAAGGAGTCCTGATTTTTCACGGCAGGCACGGCTTTACAACTTAGACAGAATCTCCCTCTTGCTGGAGCTGCTCGGTAACCCACACGATAGACTGCAGGTTGTCCATATCGCGGGGAGCAAAGGAAAAGGTTCTACTGCCGCACTCACAGCATCAGTGCTTACGCATGCAGGCTATAAAACGGGTTTGTTTACATCCCCGCATCTCATTACACCGCGAGAACGGTGTCGTATTGATGGTGAGTTAATTTCAAAGTCAGACGTTGCTTTCTATATTGAGAAACTCAAGCCTGCAATTGAGGCTGTTTCCGCTTCTGAATTCGGACGTGTCTCATTTTTTGAAATATACACCGCGCTTGCATTTTCCTATTTTGCCGACAAAGGCACAGACTTTGCTGTTATTGAAGTCGGTTTAGGTGGTAGACTCGATGCAACGAACGTTGTTACGCCAGTTGTGTCCGTTATTACACCGATCGGGTTAGAGCACACTGCGATATTGGGAGAAACACATACTGAGATAGCCAGAGAGAAAGCCGAAATCATAAAACAGGAACGTCCGTTGGCACTCGCCCCGCAACACCCGGAAGCGCGAGCAGTATTTGAGGAAGTGGCAAGCAAGCGCAAGGCGCCGATCGTTGAACTCAAAGTCCTTGACGCATCTTGCAAACCAATCTTCCAAAGGGCAGAACAGGATTCATGTGTATCAGCCCCGCGTCTCATCCAAAATGCCGAGGGTTTACCTACAGCACAGCAATTTGACGTGGAAACGGATTCAGAGCATTATCCCCAGCTGACTATACCGCTTCTTGGGCACCATCAGTTTATAAACGCAACAACTGCTGTTGCAGCGATTGAGTGCCTAAAACAGGAAGGATACATAATTCCGAAAGCCGGTGTTTATGCCGGATTTAAGAACGTGCAGTGGCAGGGCAGAATTCAACGAATTAGGTCTTCGCCAATTGTTATCCTTGATGGTGCGCATTCTCCTGCCTCAATGAAGGGGCTCTGCGATACTCTTCGTCACAGTTTTCGTTATAGTCAGGTGACTTTTATCGTTAGTTTAATGAAGGATAAGCATCTTGCAGCAATTGGGAATGTTATTTCACAGACAGCAGATTTCGTGATTGCGACACAAGTCCGAAACAACCCGCGTGTGATACCCGTGGAGGCGTTAAAGAGTGCTTGGGAGAATACGTGTAGGAAAATTACCCTGTGCCCAACGCCAGAAGAAGCAATCATAAAGGCGTTATCCGCCGCATCGCCGACAGATTTAATCTGTGTTACAGGCTCGCTTTACCTCGTTGGTCAGGCACTTGAAATATTTAAATCAAATTCTTCAGCAATAGATCGTATTGGTATTCCTCTTTCTTAGCGAAAGATCGTAAGCCCGTAATGAACTGGAGGGCGACTGCACGGAAAGGAATTTCAATGCTCAAACCTACTTCACCAAACCGCAAGGAAAATTAAAAATAAAAAAGAGAGGTTTTTAATGCGTGACATCGCTTGCAAGAGACGGTGGCTAAATTGGAAGACATTTCTGATATCCCTGCCCGTTCTAAATTTAGCCACCGTGGCTTTTGCCCAAACAGACACCGTACCGACTGTACCGCCGATATGGTGGATTGCCCCGATTGGCGCACTCATCGCTTTAGGTTTCGCATACCACTTCTACCGCACTGTGATGAAACAGAATGAGGGCAATGAAACGATGCGCGAGATCGCACAATCCGTGCGTGAAGGCGCGATGGCATATCTCAGGCAACAATACAAAGTAGTGGGCATTGTTTTTGTTGTGCTCTGTCTCATCTTCATATTCATGGCTTTTGTCCTTGATGCCCAAAATAAAGTCATACCGTTTGCCTTTCTCACAGGTGGCTTTTTCTCAGGGCTCTGCGGTTTCCTTGGTATGAAGACCGCAACCAACGCTTCCGCCCGCACGACAAGTGCCGCCATGGAAGGACTCAATGCAGGCTTGAAGGTCGCGTTCCGTGCTGGAGCAGTGATGGGATTAATAGTTGTTGGATTTGCCCTTCTTGATATCACCGGATGGTTTCTTATCCTCTATTACCTATTCCCCAAGATATTACCCGGATTTTTAGAAGTAAATCCGCTGCCACAGATTACTGTAATTATGCTCAGTTTCGGTATGGGTGCCTCAACGCAGGCACTCTTCGCTCGTGTGGGTGGTGGTATCTATACCAAAGCGGCGGACGTTGGGGCCGATCTGGTTGGGAAAGTTGAAGTTGGACTTTCAGAGGATGATCCGCGTAACCCCGCAGCCATCGCGGATAACGTCGGCGATAACGTTGGCGATGTCGCAGGCATGGGAGCCGATCTCTACGAATCCTATGCAGGCTCCATCTTAGCAACAGCCGCCCTCGGTGTCGCAGCCATTGCTGCCAGAGATCACAATAACATTGCACTCCAACTTAAATATCTTTCTGCACCCATGATCATCGCTGGCATCGGCGTCGTTCTTTCCATTTTAGGTATCTATATGGTGCGCACGAAAGAGGGCGCGACGATGAAACAGTTGATGGGTTCCCTGAACTTCGGTATCAACGGAAGTGCTGTAGGCATCGCTGTCGTCTCGCTCCCTGTCCTTATCTATCTGGGACTCCCTAACATGTGGCAGATTTGGGGAGCGATAGTCGCCGGGCTTGTGGCAGGTTTGATTATAGGGAAAGTCACTGAGGTCTTTACCTCTCACGATTATGCACCGACCCGTGCCATTGCGAAGCAGGCACAGACCGGACCCGCAACAGTAATTATTGAAGGTATTGCTGTCGGTATGGAATCAACGGCAATTCCGGTTATAACCATTGTCGCCGCAGTCGCCGTTAGTTATTACCTCCCCGGTGGGGCGACCGAACCGCTGATGGGGTTATATGGCGTCGGCATTGCCGCTGTCGGTATGTTGGCGACCCTTGGGATCACCCTCGCCACAGATGCATACGGACCGATTGCAGACAACGCTGGCGGAAACGCCGAAATGGCAAAACTTGATAAAAGTGTTCGAGAACGGACCGATCAGTTAGATGCACTCGGTAACACAACAGCCGCAACTGGTAAGGGATTTGCCATTGGATCGGCAGCACTGACAGCCCTCGCGCTCCTGGCCGCCTATTTGGAAGAAATTCGATACGGATTAGTCCATTTAGCACATAAGGACACACTCGTCATACCCGGCGAGGGCAGTGTTGATACACTCAAGGTTTCGGTCAGTCAATTTATGGATTACTACGACGTTACCCTGATGAACCCGCAAGTCCTCATCGGATTGTTCATCGGTGCGGTGATGGCGTTCTATTTCTGTGCGTTGACGATGAAAGCCGTTGGACGTGCCGCTGGTGCCATGGTAGAAGAGGTCCGCCGTCAATTTCGTGAGAAACCGGGTATTATGCGCGGTGAAGAGAAACCGGATTACGCGCGATGTGTCGAAATTTCAACCGTTGGCGCACAACGAGAGATGGTCTTTCCATCGCTCATCGCTATCGTTGTCCCTGTCGCAGTCGGCTTGATTTTTGATGTTGCTGGCGTATTAGGTTTGCTGGCAGGTGGCTTGGCGACCGGTTTCGTTCTCGCAATTATGATGGCAAATGCCGGGGGTGCGTGGGATAATGCTAAAAAGTTCATTGAAGAAGGCAAACACAAAGATGAATACGGTGAAAAGGGCTCAGAACAACACAAAGCCACCGTTGTTGGTGATACTGTCGGAGATCCGTTCAAAGATACCTCTGGTCCGTCGCTTAACATCCTGATTAAGTTGATGTCCATGGTGTCAGTCGTGTTCGCTGGTCTCATCGCGAAATACGGCGGTGTGTTTAGCAGTTGGTTGGGCATATAGGTAAATAGACAACGCATGAGAGACGCTCTGACGCAGTTCAAGAGCTTAACTACGTTGGATCGGTATCTTTCTGTGCTCGCAATTTCTGTTGGATGTTCATAATATGCAATTGCTAAAAAACTTTATAGGATTCGGCTTGAGTCTACTGATCCTCTTTGCAATAGGATGTCAACAGGATCTTAAGAAAAATGTTACGTCATTGTCTTCTGTTGATGGTGTTGGCGTAGAAGAACCCTATATGGGGGATTTAATCATCGGTGATGTGGACGATAAGTTTGCAAACGATAGTTTTGCTTTCAATGATGCTACGATAACGGGCGATATGCTGACCATTAATGTATCCTACAGCGGAGGGTGTAAAAATCATCAATTCACTCTTGTTGCCTCGGATTCGTTTCTTGAATCTTTTCCTGTACAACTTAGGGCTTATATTATTCACAATGCTAACAGAGATACCTGTGAAGCGCGGCCAACTGAAGATTATCGCTTCGATCTTACCCCAATCAAAACACTATATCAGGAGGCTTACCGACAGAAAGCAGGCACCATTATTTTACGACTCAAAGATGCGCCAGAGAGAGAACTTATCTATGAATTTGCAATGTAGTTGCGATTTCTAAATTCCGGTGTTGTAGGGAAGCCAATTTACCTTTTGTAGGAGAACAGAAAAAAATGTCCAATAAGTTGAAACCCCGAAGTTATGCGATTACCGACGGACCCGATCGCGCCGCCGCACGCACCATGCTCATGTTCGGTGATGGTGGATTATCACCTGACGATCTTGACAAACCGATTATCGGGGTTGCGAATACTTGGATCGAAATAGGTCCTTGTAACTTTCACCTGAGACGGCTTGCCGCTAAGGTTAAAGAGGGGATACGCGCTGCAGGTGGAACACCACTTGAATTCAATACCGTCAGTATCTCTGACGGCATCACGATGGGCACCGAGGGCATGAAAACTTCGCTTATCAGCCGGGAAATCATTGCCGACTCGATCGAGTTGGTTTCCATCGGTAACATGTTCGATGCTGTCGTTGCCCTGTGTGGATGCGATAAGACCGTCCCGGGTACTGTCATGGCACTTGCACGGTTAGATATTCCATCGCTCACGCTCTACGGCGGGTCGATCATGCCGGGCAAATTTCAGGGACGAGATGTCACCATCCAAGATGTGTTTGAAGCGGTCGGACAGCATGCGGAGGGTACAATAACTGTCGAAGAACTCGATGACTTGATTAGTAAAGGGTGTCCAGGTCCCGGGGCATGCGGCGGCCAATTTACTGCCAACACCATGGCAACAGCCGTTGAAATGTTAGGCATTGCTCCGATGGGAAGTGGGAGCGTTCCAGCTGTCGTAGACGACAAAGACCAAGAAGCATACAGAGCCGGACAACTCGTTATGGACATGCTCGCTGCTGACCGGAGACCGAGTCAGATTATCACCCGCAAGTCACTTGAGAATGCGATCACCTCAGTCGCCGCGACCGGTGGTTCTACCAATGGGGTTCTCCATCTACTCGCTATCGCGCACGAGGCACAGATTCCGTTGACGCTTGAGGATTTTCACACCATTAGTCAAAAAACACCCGTATTGGCTGACCTGAAGCCCGGTGGTCAGTTTGTCGCAACCGATCTTTATGAGGCTGGCGGCATTCCATTCTTGGCAAAACGCTTGGCAGAAGCAGGTTTGCTCCACACTGATGAACTCACTGTCACGGGGAAATCCATTGGCGAAGAGGCAGGCGCAGCCACCGAAACTGAAGGACAGCAAGTCGTCAGACCCGTCAATACCCCGCTCAAGCCAACTGGCGGTTTTGCCATCTTGAGAGGTAATCTTGCACCAGATGGGTGCGTTATTAAGTTGGCAGGTCAGGATAAAACGCTCCATCGGGGTCCCGCCCGTATTTTTAATCGTGAAGAGGATACCTTTGCCGCTATCAAAGGCGGACAGATCCAACCCGGGGATGTCGTCGTTATCCGTTATGAAGGACCCACCGGCGGTCCCGGTATGCGTGAAATGTTAGGCGTAACGGCAGCCATCGTTGGTGCTGGCTTAAGTGAAGATGTCGCTCTTCTAACCGACGGTAGATTCTCTGGCGCGACACACGGTTTCATGATCTGCCATGTCGCCCCCGAAGCCGCGAAAGGGGGTCCCATCGCTATCCTCCAAGAGGGAGATGAAATCGTGATTGACGCCAAAGAACGATGCCTCGACGTTAATCTCTCCGACGCTGAAATCCAAGAGCGCTTTGAGCAATGGACACCCCCTGAGCCGCGCTATGCTCGCGGCGTCATGGCAAAGTATGCCAATTCAGTATCTTCCGCTTCTGAAGGTGCCGTCACGGGATAGAAGTCAGTTTACTCCTATTCATAAGGGCAGGTCTCTGTGCCTGTCCTTTTCCTTTTTATAGAACCTGACTCCATGTCCATTTAACTTGAAAAAATGTTGTAAAATCTCCACTGATTTGTTAGAATGTGTCTCATGAGTAAACAGAAACCCATCATCCTCCATCAAGCAGAACTTGACTGGGAAACTTGGAACGACCCAGACCTCGCTGCCAAGAGTCCAGTGCGTTGGAAAATTCTCATATCGGGTGAACGCGGACCCAGCAGTCAACTCTCTACCGGAATAGCAGAAATGACACCAGGTACCCTTCTCCCGCTTCATCACCATGCCCCAGCGGAGACATACTACGTCATCAGCGGTTACGGGTATATAACAGTAGGCGATCAAGAGGCATCACTCAGTCCCGGGGCATCCGTCTTTATACCCACTAATGCGAAACATTCGCTCCGTTGTACACGCACCGAGAATTTGGTTTTCCTATTCACCTTCGCAGCAGACCAATTCGACGAAATTGTCTACCATTTCGATGCGTAGCCTTCAGTTGGCAGGCAGTTTGGGAACTCCTCTAAGGTAAATTATTGAGAGGTCCACCTGAAAAAATGACAGCCCCTAAACCTATCATCTCCAATGCAGATACGAGTCTGATAGACATCGGCAATGGCATCGTCCGGCTTGAGCTCCATAGCAAGTTGAACATCATCGGGGACGGAATGCTGGAGATGTTTGATGCCGCGTTGGATGAGGTAGAAACCAATTGGACAGGTATGATTGTCGCCACAGAAGCGAAGAATTTTTCGGTGGGACTCAACCTTATTCTCCTGTTGGAGCGTGCGAAAAACAAAGATTGGGATGCTATTTCGACAACGCTCCGGAACCTACAAACCGTTTGCACACGGCTTCGGACAGCATCAAAGCCGGTCGTCGCAGCAACAGCCGGTATGGCACTCGGTGGGGGTTGCGAACTCGCATTCGGTGCTGATGCAGTACAAGCTTTTACTGAAAGTTCCATCGGTCTCGTTGAACTCCGCGTGGGACTCATTCCGGGGGGTGGTGGCACTAAAGAGATGGCATTTCGATGTCTCAAAGGACAGTCTCCGACTGCACCGATTCAGACGCTCTTTCCCTATGTGAATAAGGCTTTTGATACGCTTCGTGAATCAAAGGTTTCACAAAACGCGACGGATGCAGTGGAACTCGGTTACCTTCAACGCACTGATCCGGTTTCATTAGATCCAGAGGCGCATTTCGAGGATGCCAAACGACTTGTGCTCTCACTGCACAAAGCAGATTATCGTCCACCGGAACCACAGCAGATACTTGTGCTCGGTGAAGAAGGAATCGCTCGGCTCGACCTACAAACACATCTCCTTCGCGAAGCCGGAACTATCGACGACTATACCCAGCAGCTTGCCAATCAATTGGCTTACGTCCTCTGTGGTGGTAAACTTTCAACGCCACAATTCGTCACCGAACAATACCTGCTCGACTTGGAGCATGAAGTATTCCTCAGTCTTTGTGGAGCGGCGGAAACCCACGCGAGAATAGAAGCAACGCTCCAGAGAGGTAAAAAGTAATGGCAACGACACCAGATGTGGTTATCGTATCTGCAGCACGGACAGCCGTAGGCAGAGCAGGGAGAGGGACACTCAAGAACACACGTCCAGATGAACTCGCTGCGGCTACTCTCCGCGGAGCGGTTGAGAAACTTCCACGCCTTGATCTGGATGCCGTAGACGATGTCATCATCGGATGTGCCACACATGAGGGACCACAGGGTTACAACGTCGCCCGTATCGCCAGTTTACGCGCAGGGTTTCCTGTTACCGTCCCCGCTCTGACAATCAATCGATTCTGTGCCTCTGGTTTAGAGACGATAGCAATGGGTGCGGAGCAGATTCTATCCGGGCGTGCCGAAGTAGTGGTTGCTGGTGGAGTAGAAAGTATGAGTCAGGTGCCGTTTGGGGTCAATCTATCACCGAACCCTACGCTCATAGAACACGCCCCCGATGCCTACCTCAGCATGGGATTGACCGCTGAAAACCTGGCGCGAAAGTATAATATATCTCGCAACACACAAGACGCTTATGCATACCAGAGTCATCGCAAGGCGGTCGCAGCGATTGATGCGGGTAAATTCACAGAAGAAATCGTGCCGCTGACAATAGAAGAAACGCATTTCAATTCAGAAAATACGTCCGCAACTACCTGTTCTGTGTTTGATACGGATGAAGGACCCCGCCGAGATACGTCGCCAGAAGCATTGGCATCTCTGAAACCTGTTTTTCATGCAGATGGCACTGTGACAGCCGGCAATGCCTCCCAAATGAGTGATGGTGCTGCTGCCGTTGTTTTGATGTCCGAGGCGCGAGCGGAAACCGAGGGTTACAATCCCTTAGCCCGTTTCGTCAGTTATGCTACAGCAGGCGTCTCGCCCGAAATCATGGGAATCGGACCTGTTCCTGCGATTCCGAAGGCACTCGCGACTGCCGGGTTAACTTTAGCCGATATAGATGTCATAGAGTTAAATGAAGCATTCGCCGTGCAAGCCCTCACCGTAATCCAAGAAGCACAATTGCCACCCGAAAAGGTAAACGTCAATGGGGGCGCAGTCGCCTTGGGACATCCACTCGGTTGCACAGGTGCCAAGCTCACCGTAAGTTTGATTAACGAAATGCGGCGGCAAAATCACCGATACGGCCTGGTAACAATGTGCATCGGTGGGGGCATGGGTGCCGCTGGTATTTTCAGTTTTTAATTTATGGGCACTTGACTGCGCTCCGCTATGCTTACGCGCAGCAGGTTTTCGCGTAAACACAACCGCAAGCCTGCAACAACGGCGCAGGCGACCCTTGAGAAACGCAGTTGATAGTTTAGACGCACTTCGTTTCTCCGCAAGGAAAATTAAAAATATGCAAACGCATGTCTATCTCTCCATAGCAGGAGAAAATAGAATCGCCATTTACACATTGGATGTTTCCAGCGGCGACATTGAACTTCAGGAAAACATCGGAGTCAGCGGTTCCCCCGGTCCGTTAGCACTCTCACCGTGTGGTAACTATCTCTATGCTGGACTGCGATCCAGTCGGGAAATCGCAAGTTTCCGCATTGACGAAAAGACCAAACACCTTTCACTTTTGCGGACAGTCCAGTTGAACGCAGATACGTGTTATATTGCAACCGACAAAACCGGGAGTTTTTTGCTTTCCGCCTATTACGGTGCTGGCAAGGTTACTGTGCATACTATCGGCGACGATAAAACCGTCCAAGGTGAGCCGCTTCAGACCGTTGAGACCGATATACACGCACACTGCATCGAAACGGACGCTTCAAACCGATTTGCCTTTGTACCGCATACTGTGCCTCGAAACGCTATCTATCAGTTCCAATTCGATGAGGAAACAGGGGGCCTCACACAAAACCCCGTTGGGAATCTCAATCCGGGTGCTCCGATTGGACCCCGGCATTTCTGTTTTCATCCAAACAAACCGATCCTCTATGCCTCAAATGAACAAGGATCGAGTGTCTCCGCATACACGCTTCAAGAAGGAGGAGAACACCCAGGAATCTTGGTGGATTTACAGGAAGATCTGTCTACACTCCCCGCAGATTTCGATGCGGATAATACCTGTGCTCAGATTCACATCGATCCACAGGGGACATTTCTTTATGTTTCCAATCGAGGGCATGACAGCATCGCAGCATTCGCAATCGACGAAGAGAGCGGTAAACTCAGTGTTGTCGGGCATCGGTTAACCGAACCGACGCCGCGCGTTTTCAACATTGACGCAACCGGCTCCCTTCTCTTTGTCGGTGGCCAGGGGTCAGGTAAACTCGCTACCTACCGCATCAATCGAGAAATCGGAGCATTGGCACCGATTGGCAACTATACAGTCGGGGAAAGCCCGATGTGGGTACTTTTTCTCTAACGTCGTTTCTCCGCAAGGAAAATTAAAAACGCGCAGATTCTTGTCTAATCGTAGCCTGTAACGAAGCGAAAGGCGGATTTAAGAAGGCACCTCAAACATGAAACCCTCGTCATTCCTCCGCAAGGAAAAATTAAAACGCGGAATTTTTATTACATTTGAAGGCATAGAAGGAGCAGGAAAGACGACGCAATCAGAACGTTTGGCAACCGCGCTGGGACCGGACGTTGTACACACCCGTGAACCTGGCGGCACACATATTTCTGAACGGATACGCGACATCTTTCTGGCATCAGACAACATAACCCCGATGACAGAACTGCTTCTCATTGCTGCCGCACGCGCCCAGCACGTAGACGAACGGATACGTCCAGCGTTAGACGCAAACCGGACTGTCATCTGTGATCGGTTTATTGATGCCACTGTGGCGTATCAAGGCTATCGCGGCGGCATTGATCTTTCGTTTATTCACCAATTAAATCGTATTGCGACTGGCGGCTTAACCCCTGATATCACCTTTATCCTCGACCTACCTCCAGAGATAGGGGTATCACGCCAACAACACGCAGCGATCGTTCGCGACCGTCTGGACAAAGAATCGTTGGAATCTCACCGAAAGGTTCGCACAGGATACCTATCCGTCGCGAAGGCGAACCCACATCGCATCAAACTGATAGACGCGACACAGTCGCCAGATGTTATTCACGCTGAGGTCTTAGCCGAATATCAAGACTACACATGGGTTTAAGTCACAATGGTTTCTCTCGTCTCGGAGGAAAAAGTGCAGAATCCGATTATTGGGCATCAGCAGATTATTGAGCAACTCCAGCACACCGTCGCATCCGGACGTATTGCCGGGGCATATCTTTTCGTTGGACCAGCGGGAGTCGGAAAGGAGACAGTCGCCCATTATTTTGCGCAATTAATCTTCTGTCAACAAGAAGCACAACCTCCGATGGTGTGTGGTACATGTCTCGCCTGTCGAAAGGCAGATTCGGGAAACCATCCTGATCTACAGTTCATTCGTCCTGAGGGTAGCCTGCTGAAAATAGGACAGATTCGAGAGTTGCAAAGACAAGTTATCTACGAGCCACTCGAAGCAAGTCGGAAAATCTACATTTTGACAGACGTGGATCGGATGAATCCAGAGGCTGAAAACTGCCTACTCAAGACGCTGGAAGAACCGCCCGCGTCATCCGTTTTAATTTTACTCACGTCAAATATCCAAGCACTCCTTCCAACAACACGTTCCCGATGCCAAATTCTCCAGTTCCACCCGATGCCGACACAAGAATTAGCAGAAATTTTAGTGGAGAGGTTCTCTGTAGTCCCAAAGCAAGCAACAGCACTCGCAATCGCATCGGGAGGATCCATTGGAAAAGCACTCACGCAGCTTGAAAATGGCGATTCACTCACAGAAAAAGTGCCGGAAATCCTCAGAGAGACGGATCGATTAGCCGCTTTCAGACTTGCCGAAGATTTTAAAAATAAACCTGAAACTTTAGGTGAGTTAGTCACATGGTATAGAGACCTCCTCTTTTTACAACAAGGCGCGCCCAGGGAATTGATAACACACATTTATTCCGTTGAGGAACTCCGAGCGATTGTCCCCTATTATTCTCGCTTGCGTATACAACAAGCCATCCAAACCATTTTTGAAACCAAATCCCTTCTTGAAAACACAAATACAAACGCTACTTTAGCTTTAGAGGTAATGTGTTTAAAATTACTCAAAACATCTTAAAGGAACAAGTTTGTATGCGTGTGATCCATCGCCCCTTAGATCACCGACAATTAGGTAACCCAGCGTTAAGTTTTCAATTCCGTTGCCAATATTCAGACACTATTAGCGCCTCACCAATGTATGACGTTTGAATCTCGTAAAGAATAACGGAGAAAGACAAATTGACAGGTAGGTTTTCTCGTGGTATAATTTTTAAAAATTAACTAATGAACCCTAACTGAGAGCCTCGAAAAGGAAATACAATGCGCGCATTTTATGTCACCACACCCATCTACTACGTCAATGATGAACCGCATGCAGGACACGGTTATAGCACCATTGTCGCAGATACTTTGGCACGCTATCACCGACTCAAAGGCAATGAGGTGTTCTTTTTGACCGGTGTTGATGAGCACGGCGCAAAGATACATAAAGCTGCTGAAAAGGCAGGACTTACGCCGCAAGATTATTGCGATAAAATAGCACCTACATTTATCAAATTTTGGAAACGGTTAAATATCTCGCACGACATTTTCATGCGTACGACCAGCGATATGCACAAGCGCGGCGCGGAGAAATTCCTCACCGCCCTCTACGATAGTGGGGATGTCTACAAAGGGACTTATGAAGGATACTATTGCCTCCCCTGCGAACGGTTTTTTCCTGAAAAAGAGTTGACAGACGAAAAGATCTGTCCAATTCATAAATTGTCCTTGGAGTGGCTCGAAGAAGATAACTATTTCTTTCGACTCTCCAAGTATCAAGATCGTTTACTCGCGCATTTCCATGAGAATCCAGACTTTGTCTACCCCGCAGCTCGGCGCAATGAGCTCCTGAGCGTCCTTAACTCTGGATTGGAAGATATAAGCATCTCTCGTTCCTCCGTCTCGTGGGGAATTTCTTTGCCGTTCGATCCTGAGCATATCGTCTACGTCTGGATTGAAGCATTGATGAATTATATGACAGCACTCGGTTATGAAACCGATAGCGAGCAGTATCGCACTTTCTGGCCCGCTGATGTCCACATGATGGGGAAGGACATCACCCGTTTCCATGCGCTAATCTGGCCCGCAATGTTGATGGCTGTAGACCTGCCACTTCCGAAGCAAATCATCGCACACGGTTTTTTGACGAAAGACGGTGAGGCGTTGAGTAAAACGCGAGGTATTTTCGTTGATCTGGACACGGACATCGAAACCTACGGGTTGGATGCGTTCCGTTATTACCTTCTGCGCGAGTTTAGTTTCGGAAACGATGGCGATTATCGTCCCGCTCGTTTGCACGCACGCTACAACGCAGATCTCGCGAATGATCTCGGTAACCTGCTCAATCGTGTTCTCGGTTTAGTGAATAAGAACTTTGATGAGATTCCCGGACCCACAACCCCCGGTGAATTTGATGATGAAATCACAGCGATGGCGCAAACGACAGTCGAGAAATTAGACGAGCACATAAGCGTGTTCGCGTTTGACGCAGCATTGGAAACTATCTGGGAATTTGTCAGACGCATCAATCGGTATGTTCAACAGACGCAGGTCTGGACACTCGCAAAACCTGAGACGAAACCGAGAATGGGCACGATCCTCTACAATAGTTTAGAAGCACTGCGGTTCATTTCTGTCCTGATTTCGCCTTTTGTCCCGGACACGGCTGAGAAGATTCAGAAACAGATCGGTTTAGTGGAATTTGATACCATCGCAGAGTGGGGACGTTTACCTGTAGGATTGACAGTCAGCAGAGGGGAACCTATCTTCCCTCGTGTCGATGTAAAAAAACAGAAACAACCGCAGCCAAAAGAAGCAGCGCAACCCAAACAGAAAAAGGCAAAAGAAACGTCAAGCCTTGTTTCTTTTGCTGATTTCCAAAAATTGGATCTGCGGGTGGCGCGTATCCTCAGTGCCGAACCGATCGAAGGGGCTGATCGACTCCTCAAATTGCAGGTAGATCTCGGTACTGAAAAACGACAATTGGTCGCTGGAATTGCCGAACACTATAAACCTGATGCCTTGGTAGGTAAACAGGTAATAATTGTCGCGAATTTAGAACCCGCGACAATTCGTGGTATTGAATCGCACGGTATGGTTCTCGCCGGGAGCGGTGAGGCTGTCGTTTTGGCAACCCTTGAAACAGAAATGCCGCTCGGTACACAGGTCAGGTAATCGTCACAACAGCAGGAGGTTTTTGGGGAAAACACCAAGTAAAACACCCCGATGTAAACAGATGCAGGATATAGAACATATTCTTAAAACCCGCATTCAGAACGATGAAGCAAATTCCTTCATCATCATTGTACCGACCGATTCCGCGCGTTTAAAACGTCAGCGCGAATTGGTCGGCTATCATCCAAACCGGGCAGTTTCTAATTTGCCCGTGTATACCAGCAAAGATTTCATTCAAAGGTTATACAGTCAAACACAATCACCAAAACAACATATCCTATCAGGGATCCAACACCTTTGGCTTCACGAAATAGTAGACCCAAGCACTAACAATATTGATACCTACCAATATAACACCTTTCGTCCAATTCAAAATACTACCATCCCCGATAGTACACTCTCCCTTATCTTGGATACAATAAATCACCTTAGAGATCAAGGAGAGGCTGAACCCAACTTTGTAGAAGACGACCCAACCCAGGTAGAACTTGCTCGTATTTATAGCGATTATGAGGCGAGACTTGGAAAACAATGGATAGATGAGAAGGGAAAACACCACTACCTGGCAAACAATCTCAAAGAACAGTTCATCAAACGCACATTTCCCAGCGTTAACCTTGTTATTGTTGAAGGTTTTACTTTAATTTCAAAAGCTGATATTAAACTCCTGAAACACATTGCCGAAATATCTGATTTTGAGATGTGGTTTCGCACGGATTGTGTTGAAGACAATAAAGCTCTTTATAAAAATATTATTGACCTCGTATCACAATTTAAAGATACAAATGCTCACATTGATACCAACTATGAACGGGACTCCGATCAACATCAACATTTCGCTGAGAATCTATTCAGAACGAATGCTGTCCCGGATCACAAAACGAATCTAACAGATAAGATTAAGGTTTTAGAACCAACGGATCGATCCGAAGAGGTAGAGCAGATCGCTCATCTCATTCAGCAACATATCTTAAACGCTGACTGTAAACTGAGTGAAACCTGTATTGTGTTCTACAATATAGGTAATTACGAAAAACGCATTGCAGAAGTTTTCCCCACTTATGGCATCCCATATTCACTCGTTGAAAGTATTCCATTGACGAAATCAGAAGTTGTCAAAGAAATCTTTTCTTTTCTTACGCCGCGGCAAGTTCCTCTCGGCAACACATATTTTTCTGATGTTAAGCCTGAACTATTTTTGGTAAATTATCATCCTGACGATTTTAAGAATCATATTGACAATTTTTTCAAATCTGCGGAAACTATTTCAAAAATTTTAAACCCAATGCTACTGAAAAACAGAAAAATTGTCGAAGGTGAGGTACAGGCATTTCAGCAGTTCATAAAAATAGTTAATGGGCTTTGTGATATGTTAAAATCTGAAAAAAATAAGTCATATAAACTTGAAGATTATATTAATAAACTCAAATATATCGCGAAGCATACGCATTATCAAAATAGTGCATCGGCAAGTGAAGAAACCGTTAAGATTTTCCCACTGAGTGAACTCACAAATTTAGCATATAATAATGAACTCAGAAGTCTGGAGTTTGATACCGTCTTTTTGGGAGATTTTGTAGAGGGTAGGTTCCCAGAAAATTACCGTCCAGATCCGCTGCTCCCAGAAAATCCTTATCGAAACGAAGATGAACAGTTACAAGACAACCGATTCACATTCTATCGAGTCCTCAAGTCTTTTCGGGAACGACTTTATCTTCTTACTCCCAAACGTGAAGGAGAAGCGAATTTAATTCCCTCTCCCTTTCTTGATCAATTAAAGGCAATCGCCACTGTTGAAGAAATGAAGGTTTCAAATCCTTCGCGAGGTAGTGTACCCGGCTTCCTCAGTGGGTATGGTGACCACGTATGGACAACACCTACGCCCTCCACTAAAGAATTTCCTGCTGAAATCGCAGAGATGCGTCCCCTCATAAACCATGTCGTTCAGGTTGAAAAAAGTCGAGAAAAGACGCATGATCATCTGGCTTATGAAGGAATTTTAACGGCTAAAACGCTTTCTCCTATAAACCAGAAGCATTTGGAAAATCAGCGGCAGCGGATCTATTCCGTCACAGAATTGGAAACTTATGCCAAGTGCCCATTTCAGTATTTTGTCAACACAGTTTTGAAATTCAGAATTCAAGAAGACGAAACAGAAAATGAATTATCCGGTCTTGAAAAAGGATCATTACTCCATGATGTCATCTTTGAATTTTACAATAACCGTCGCAACCAAAAAAGACCGCCTATTGGACAATGTGGAGAGGTAACCTTTAGAGACGCAGAAGCGCAGTTAAATGAACTGCTGAATCATAAAGCTACAGAACAGCGCAACGAGCGAAAAGAGAAGCCTATTGTCGAGAACAACCTCTTTTGGAGGATTGACATAGAGAAACTTCGCGTTGCGCTGCGTAAATGGCTCGAAGCCGAACGAACATACGATTTATCTGTCTTACCACGCTACTTTGAAGTTAATTTTGGAGAAAAAGGTAAGCGAGAAAGTAGACCCAGAGATTCGGAACTCAGTTGTGATGATCCGATCCCTATCGGAGACGTGCTGATGAACGGCGTAATAGACCGCATTGATATAGGTAATGGCACATTTAATATTATTGACTATAAAACTGGAAGCTCCACCGTCAGAATGCCGGAGATCGTTAGCGGACGGAGCCTTCAACTCCCCATCTACCTACAAACGGCGAAGAAATTGTTGGAAATGTACGGTGGAGCAGAATTAGAGCCAGCAGCAGGTCTCTATCATAAAATCAGATTGGATCAATGTAAAGTTGAACTCGGTATCGGAACGGAATCAGAGAATGGAATTGCCTACAATGCTTACAATGGTACGGACTGGAAATCAGTGAATAAAAGTGGTCAGCTGTTAGCGGATGAAACCTTCGATGACCGGCTTGAGCGCGTCAGTGGCTATGTTCAACAGTACGTTGACAGTATATCTAAAGGCACCTTCCCGCTCATCACGCGCGTTGAGACCTTCGTAGATTCTGAAGAAGAAGGCGATACACCAATCACTCCGAAAAATAAGACAGAACCCTGCAATTACTGTCGTTATAAGCGTGTCTGCCGTGTCGGGGTAATCTCTGAAACACCTCAGTCGGATGACTAACATTCCGCTTTTCGTTTCCACCCTTCAAACGAAAACACCCATCTCACCGATCCGCAAGGTATCATTAAAAAACCTTTCAGAAAAAACTTGCACACTTCTACCAAATCTGTTATACTCTTTTTGATTTTTAAAGTACACTGCTTGCACGCCCCTTGGCGCGCAGACTCGCAAGCGCAAGTGAAAAAATAAATTAGGAGGCTATTTTTAAAAATGGCACATACATTACCAGCATTGCCTTACGCGCATGATGCTTTGGAACCCCATATTGATAAACAAACGATGGAAATCCATCACGGTAAACATCACCAAGGTTATGTTACGAATCTCAACGCTGCCTTAGAGGGACTCGGTGCTGTCGCTGATATGGATATTCACGAGTTGCTCAGTAACCTCGATCAGGTGCCGGAAGACAAACGCCAAGCCGTCATCAACAACGGCGGTGGACACGCCAATCATTCGCTTTTCTGGTCCATCATGAGTCCTAACGGTGGTGACCCCGGCGGAGAAATCGCAGCTGCGATAACCTCTACCTTCGGATCACTTGAAGCGGCAAAAGAGCAATTTGTTACTGCTGCAACCACACGGTTTGGTTCCGGTTGGGCATGGCTCGTCCTCGGCGACAATGGCTTGGAAATCTACTCCACGGCGAATCAGGACAGTCCGATTATGCAGGGACATACCCCGCTTCTGGGAATCGATGTCTGGGAACATGCGTACTATCTGAAATATCAGAATTTACGTCCAGCTTACGTTGAGGCGTGGACAAATGTTATTAACTGGAATCGAGTCAACGAACTTTATATAGCGAACGCCTAACTTTCCGAACACGTTTTAAATGTTGGTAGGGGTAGGAGCGAAGCACTTTTCAAACCTACCCTCTACTCCCTAAAGTCCCAAACACACTCCACTATATTTTGCTTACTCCTTACCACGCGAAATGTAACTCCCAATGAAATCATTAGAGACTCAGAGTTTTCGACTTATCACGAAAAACTGCTCTTTAGATTATTTTTATGCTAATGAGGCATCAAGACGACAGGACCATTAACATGAAATAGTGTTGGACATTCAACATTGTGGAACGATAGAATCGTGAGGGTAAAATGCCGAGACGTAAACCGTACACAAAGGTTGTTAAAACGAATCAAATTCGCGCAGAACATGTTCGCGGAATGGGAGATGTGGTTTTTAAAGGCTTCCAATGTTTGAATAGCGAGTGCTTGGAATTTATTTTCATTCGCAAAGATGAAATTGGTGCTGACTTTGAAATTGCTTGTCCGAGTTGTGGAATGGTTATGCTATCAGGCGATGAAACTCAATTCTATGCGTACAAATTGGAAGATCAGAGAGACAATTCTATTATTGAGGAAGGCACGTTTACTATTCTGCACGATGACTACATTGAGGAAGCACAGGAATATAAGTATTGCATCGTCTGTAATACAATTAAACCACTTGATTTATTTGACAAACATAGTGCCCGGAAATCGGGTCGTCAAGGTGAGTGCAGACTATGCAAAGCAGTTTACAATTCGATTAAAAATAAAACTCGTTTAACAGATCAACACCGCGAAGCCTCGCAAAAGCGACGGATGTATCTGAATCTCTCTGAAAGCACGAAAATTAAGAGGGAAGAAATCTATAAACGTTTTAACTATCGTTGTTTCAAATGCCAAAAGGATCTCCGAAGAGCTGATGATGCTAAAGAACGTCCGCTTGATCATACACTTCCCGCCGTTTTTTTGTGGCCCCTGACCACCGAAAACGCAACATTGCTATGCCGAGAACATAACAGCGAAAAATCGGGGAAGTGGCCTTCATCCTATTACTCAGATGATGAGTTACGGGCTCTCGCTGTCCTGACAGGTATTCAGTACGACACACTCGCTGGTCAACCACATTATAATCCTGAAGCAATTGAACGCCTGAAGACATCTGAGCAGGTCGATCAACTCTTGACAAAATATGCCGTCTATATGGAAGAAATTATCAAGTTACGCAACCGAATTTTGGAGTACGAAAATTTCGATTTTTTTCAGCATTCGACAACCATCTCGTCTGCTTGGATCCGTCAAGCGAATCAGGAATATCAGCGAGTAATTCATCAAAAAACAGATGTTAATACAGAACAAGATACTGATGAGACGTAACGGTTCCTTTGTCCCGGATACCATGGGATTCACAGTGAGCAACGCTTTCATCGAAAAGATCCACTGATCGAAACCACCATTTACCAAGTTTCTGTAAATGATCCGCCATATCACACTTAACACTTTTGCCCAGATGCAAAACAACTACACCATTAGATTTAAGTCGTTCTTTTGCTTGACGAAGAATTGGGATATATACATCAAAACTACTTTTTTGTTTTTCATCAATAAAAACTGATGGTCGTGTTTTGAAATCGCGAGCAGTCCAACCTGAAAACCATAACCGCAACCAATTTGCAGAGTAGAATCGGGTACTATCAAAGAAAGGTGGAGATGTGATAATTGCATCCAGTCGATCTACCTCTCTAGGCCACCAACTTGTTGCATCTTGAAAAAATATCTTTCCCGGTTTAAAATTCATAGGCAAATCCCCAGCCAGACCTCGCTGAACTTTTGCACATAGTTGACTGATTAATGGACGATATTCATAAGGACCAGTGGGTTTGTAGGGGGTAAGCGGATGCGAACGACGACTCAAGGCGTATGGACGATTGCCGTGTAAAATATGGAGCAATGAAGCAAACACAAATTGCTCTTCAGGGGTTTCTGGCGGATGCATTTGAAAGTACCGTCGCGCCAAAAGAACTTCTCTCAACGTGTAGGACTCATAATATTCGGCTATTTTCCCGTTGAACCCCAGATGATTCGCTTCGGTGATCTCAGTGCCTGTAACTGAGTGGCGGTTGATAAAAGCCTCTACTGCTTCAATGACTGTTGTGCATCCGTGTTCCATGGGTTGTTGAACTTTCGCACTCGCGATGGTAAAGGCAGCGGGGCTTATTTCAAAACCGTAGGCTTGTTTGCCGGATAGTGTTGCCTCAAAAGGGATTGTGCCAACACCCGCGAATGGATCTAAAACTCGTCCATCTTCTGGAACAAATGTTTGTACCAAATGATATGCGATGGCAGGTTTTAACTTGCCTGGATAGGAACATAATGAGTGTCGGACATGTCCCCAGTTTCTTTTTATAAAGGGGGTTTTCTGATGAGGTAGATTTTGTTTGAATATATCCCATTCAGCACGCCACCCCACGGTTTGTCTTTTGGAAGTTTTTCCTTCCTGCTTGGAGGCGTGCTTGAAAACAAGCAGTGATTGTTTGAGTAACATTCCACGTCTGGATTTACGTTTTCTAAGTGTTACAGAATCTGTTGGAACAAGACCGAGTTCTTGCAGGCATACTGACAATAATTCGTCTACCGGAACATGAATACCCGCGTAACAGGAATCTCCGATATCAATTGCGACTGTTGCATCAGGAGTTAAGTGACGACAAATGCCTCGGAATATCCCCGTTATCTCGCTAAAATAACTGGCAATCATGCGAGGAATGCGGGAGTCGTAAGCATTTTGTTCGAGTTGAGAGACAGTTTTTTGAACATCCGGGTGCAATTGGGTAGGGGTTTTAGAGACGGTTACGTCATTGATGCCTGCAGTCAAGGATACCGCACGAAATCTTGTTAAGTCTTCCTTTTCTTTTAAGCAACGCAAAAACCATAATTCTATCTTTGTGTTGCGAAAATAGTTTGTTCCGTTGACATAAGGCGGGCTTGTTATTACGGTATCAATGCCAAGAGACGATATAGTATCTAACGAGCGAGCGTTTTCACATACAAGTAGTGGTTCAGTTTTCAGACCGTCAACATCGTTTTGAATATCTTGAACCATCTGATTGATGTTTTGGCACAACCCTTCAATGAGTGGCATTGTTTGCCGCTCAAGTTCTCTCGCCGTTTTGTATCTCAAATCACCTGATCGCTTCATCCGAGATGCGGGAACAAGTGCTGATAGGGTTGCAACTGTGATCAGATCGGCTAAGATTGGATTTTCAAGAGCAACTTCATCAATCCATGAGCGAATCCGTAAAACTTGATCATAAACCGGACCATCAAAAAATAAACTATCACCAAAGGTTTGTATGTAGGCTTGGTGTAAGGTATAATTTTGCGAATATTTTTCAAGTTCTTTGAGTGGAACTTTGGCTTGGGCAAGTGCTTCAGCCAATGCGAAACGTTGAGATAATTTTAACTGCCTGACTCGTATTTTTGTTAAACTCATAAACTGCAAAACTGGATTTATTTCACAGAAATAGGCAGTTTTGTTGAGTTGTGATGCAGTAAAGGCGGTTGTTCCTGTTCCCGCAAATGGATCAAGGATGGTCTGGGCATCTGGGGCATATCTTTCCAGTATAGTTTCCACAAATTGAGTTGAGTATCCCTCTAAGTACGGATACCATCGGGCAAAGGGCTCTTTTCGTCCTTGCTTAAAAGTCACAGTCACTGGATCAAATAGTTCCGTTTTTGTCTCGATCCCTGGCAGTTGAAGTTGGACAGCGGGTTCCCGAATGAGATTTATGGAATGCTCCAACTGACGAAGACAATAGGCATTTAAGGGTAAATTGTCGGCTTTAGCGTTCGCTACAAGAGTTTGATAGTCGTCTCCTAATAATTGGCGCAGTTCAGCACTGGAAAGCCCTTTAATACATTCATAAATTTCATCTGTTTCCTTACCAAAGGCTAAGGTTAGCGATTTTTTCTTAGGTGTTTCCGCCGGATACTCAGGAAAGTAAACGGCTTTGTATTTTTGAGCCATTAATTTTATCCTCCAGAATTCATTAATTTTTTCTGTTAAGGCATGTATATACTATCATATTATGATAGTTTTGTCAATAAGTTAAACAACTCGAATTGCTTATAAGAAATATTTAAAATGTCTCCCACACAGTTGATTGCTATCCATTTAGGAGCAGTTCTAACCAATTTATTCCCCAAAGCGAAATTGCAGGGCACAATTAAATTTCTTGACTTTTCTCTTTAGATGTGTTATACTTAAAGTATAAATATGATTCTTTTTTGCACGTTCGCGACGCTCTATCAAAGCAGCGTGCACAATTAAAATATTAAATAGATTACCCTCAAAAAGCGTTGAAGGGGAGGAGTAAGTCATCCGGGCTTGCGAGAGAAGGAGATTCATAGGCTGAAAGGTCTCCTCAAGTTCCCACGGCTGAAGGTCGCCCCCGAGCTGCTTATCTGAACAAGTCTGTAGGACTTCAGTAGGATGGGTCGGTGTGATGCCCGTTAACGCATCCCAAAGAGTGCTTTTTCTCATTGTAACAGGGCTTTGTCTGCCCGATAACTTGAATGAAAATGAGAAAGAGAATTGGAGTGGTACCACGGTAAGGTCACTGTAAATGTCCTTCTCGTCTCCAAAATTGGAACGAGAAGGTTTTTTAATTTCAACTATTCCCTACCCTATAGGGAACGGGGTCCACACCCCTCGACCCTATCACTTATGAGGAAAATTGGCATGGAACTTTCAGGAGCGCAAATCCTTGTTGACAGTCTCAAACGGGAAGGTGTCGAATATATTTTTGGTGTGAACGGTGGCGCGGCGATGCCGATTGAAATCAAATTGATTCCGATGCGGCATGAACAAGGGGCTTCCCATGCCGCCGATGGCTACGCACGCGTCACTGGGGACGTCGGGGTCGCACTCGCAACCTCTGGTCCCGGCGCAACGAATCTCGTAACCGGTATCGCAACCGCCTATATGGATTCGATTCCAATGGTCGCGATCACCGGACAGGTGTTCACCCACTATATCGGCAGCGATGCCTTCCAAGAATGCGATATTATCGGTGTAACGCGTCCGGTCTGTAAGCATAGTTATCTCATCAAAAATAGCGACGAGGTCGCAGATGTCGTCGCTGAGGCGTTTCACATCGCGAAGACGGGGAAACCTGGTCCCGTCGTTATTGACATCGCTAAAGATGCCCAGATGCATGAAGCACTGTTTCAATATCCAGAAACGGTGGACATCCGCAGTTACAAACCGCAAGTTGACGGCGATCCAGCGCAAATTGCTAAGGCAGCGGCACTGATTAAGGAAGCAAAACGCCCGATGCTGTATGCCGGTGGCGGTGTCGTACTCGCCAATGCCACTGAAGAACTGCGACAACTCACGCTCAAAACCCAGATCCCGATTACTGTTACATTGATGGGGCTTGGTGCATTCCCCGAAACACATCCTTTGGCGATGGAAATGCCCGGAATGCATGGATCTTGCTGCGCAAATTACGCGTTTACTGATGCAGACCTTGTTATTGCTATCGGTGCAAGGTTCGATGACCGCGTTACGGGGGATCTCACTAAATTCGCACCGAACGCGAAGAAAATCCACATTGATATCGACGCGTCGTGTATCGGGAAAAATGTCCCAGTAGACGTTCCTATCGTTGGTGACGCAAAAAATGTCCTGACCGAACTGAATAAACAGGTCGGCATAGCGGATATCGACCCGTGGCGCGATCAGATTCAGGAATGGAAGCAGAAGTACCCATTTGAATACGAGCAAAAAGCCGATAAAGTGATGCCGCAATACGTCATTGAGCAGATTTATGAACATTTCAGTGATTCGATTGTTGTGGCGGATGTCGGACAGCACCAGATGTGGGCAGCGCAATACTTCAAATTCACCGAACCCCGGCAGTGGCTCAACTCCGGCGGTCTCGGGACGATGGGCTTCAGTCTCCCCGCCGCAATCGGTGCGCAACTTGGATGTCCGGACAAAACCGTCGTCAACATCAACGGCGATGGCTCCTATATCATGACGATCCAAGAATTGGTGCCTGCGGTTACCATGAAGCTGCCACTCAAGATTTTCATTATCAACAATATGTACTTGGGAATGGTCCGCCAATGGCAGGAATTGTTCCACGGCAAACGCTATTCCGCTGTCGATTATCACGATAATCCAGATTTCGCCTTACTCGCACAAGCATTCGGTGCCACAGGCTTAAGGGTTGAACACACCGAAGATGTTGTGCCGGCACTCCAGAAAGCACAAGGGATTACCGATGGTCCCGTCGTCATTGACTTCATTGTTGATGAAGAAGAGAATGTGTTCCCGATGGTGCCAGCGGGAGCTGGACTCGGAGATGTTATCCGCGGGTTATCTTAGAGGAATGGTTGTCAGTTTGCTTCGCATTGTCCCAAAAGCCTTTATAGGCTTGCGCAGAATGCGGTTTTTCTCCGAAAAACCTTTCAGTTTTCAGTCAAGAGAGGATCGTTTAACAATGCCCTCTTGTAACCGACAACTGACAACCGACAACTGACAACTATAAAAAAATGAATTCAGAAGAACGACATATTTTTTCCGTTTTGGTCGAAAACCGATTTGGAGTCCTCGCACGTGTTGCAGGCCTCTTCAGTGGGCGGGGCTTTAACATCGACAGTCTCAATGTCGCCGAGACCCATGACAGGAGCATTTCGCAGATAACCCTTGTCACGCACGGCGATGCCCAAATTATTGAACAGATTTACCATCATCTCAACAGACTTATTGACGTTATTGAGGTAACAGACCTATCCACCGACACCCATGTTGAGCGAGAACTTGTCCTCATCAAGATTGCTACCGATGATCCTCAAAAACGCACCGAGATTCTACAAGTCGCGGAAGTTTTCCGGGGTCGGGTTATTGATATGAAACCCGCTTCACTTGTCCTTGAAATTACAGGTGATGAGGGTAAATTGAAAGCAGCGATTGATATTTTCAATACATACGGTATCCTTGAGTTAGCACGCACCGGTAAAATAGCGATGCTCCGTGGCTCCGAATTTTAATTTATGGACCTATGGGCTGCGCTCCATTCCATTACGCGCAGGTTCCTGGTTAAGAACAAACCCCTAAACTCAAATTGTAGCCTGCAACAATACGCAGAAACACCCAAGCAAATACACGCAGGCGGATATACGGAAGGAAACGGTCCTACGCAAACCTTCCAAAACGAACCGCAAGGAAAATTAGAAAAATGGCAACGATTTATTACGATAGTGATGCCAATTTTGATTTATTGAAAGAGCGCACTGTCGCTGTAGTTGGTTATGGCGCGCAAGGACGCGCGCAATCCCTAAACCTCAAAGACAGCGGAGCAAACGTTGTCGTCGGATTATACGAAGGCAGCCGCTCAAAAGCGCGAGCGGAAGCCGAAGGCTTGACCGTCAAAACCGTTGAAGAAGCCGCCGCAATGGCAGACATCGTTCAGATTCTCATCCCTGATGAGCGACATGCAGCCGTCTATCGCGATCAGATTGCTCCGAACATGGAATCGGGAAATATGCTCCTCGTCTCACACGGGTTCAGCGTCCATTTTGGACAGATTGTACCTGCCAGTGACATCGATGTCGCAATGATTGCCCCAAAGGGACCTGGATCCCTTGTCCGCGAGGTATTTGAAGGCGGTGGTGGCGTGCCGTGTCTCATCGCTATACATCAAGATACCACAGGTCTCGCACGCGATGTCGCACTCGCGTATGCAAGAGGCATCGGCGGCACACGTGCGGGTGTCATCGAAACCACGTTCCGTGAGGAAACCGAAACCGATCTCTTCGGTGAGCAAGCTGTCCTGTGCGGTGGAACCGCCGCACTCATCAAAGCCGCTTTTGATACACTCGTTGAAGCGGGTTACCAGCCTGAGATGGCTTATTTTGAATGTTTGCACGAATTGAAACTGATTGTAGACCTAATCTACACAGGTGGATTGAGCAAGATGCGGAACGATGTCAGCAACACCGCCGAATACGGCGACCTGACACGCGGTCCCCAGGTTATTGATGATAGCGTCCGGGAAAAGATGCGCCAAATCTTGAAGGACGTTCAAGGTGGTGTCTTCGCACGTGAGTGGGTCTTGGAGAATGAAGCGAATCAACCCGTACTCGGTGCACTTCGCCGACAAGAAGAGGAATTGCAGATTGAGGAGGTCGGCAAAAATCTGCGCAGCATGATGAGCTGGCTTGACGAGTAGAAGAGACTTTCCCCAGCCAAAGTAGGTGCGGTTTTCAAAGGCACCGATCAGATGGATTTATCCAACGGAACAGATACTTTCTTCATACGAGAGTGCCTTCCAGATGAAGCGGAGGCACTTCTCATATTGTGGCAGGCTGCTGGAACATCTCCGAGTATCACAGATACTATCACAGACATCCGAGCTGCAATAGACAGTCTCGCGTCGGTCCTCGTTGCTGAAGCAGATCAACGTATTGTGGGTTCCTTAATCGCTACTTTCGATGGGTGGCGAGGGAACATGTATCGGATCGCAGTTCATCCTGGCTACCGACGGCGTGGCATTGGACGAGCCTTAGTTGAGGAAGGCGAGAAATGTTTAACAAAACAGGGAGCGAAACGCATCACAGCACTCGTAGAAGAGAAGTATCCGTGGGCGACTGCATTCTGGTCGAGCGTCGGGTATGAGATAGAGCCTGGGATACTCAGGTTTTTCCGCAATCCTTAGAAAATACACCGTGTGCCATCATACGAGGAGGTTAGTTACCGTGAAATTCAGAGGATATCAACTGGACAACACCTTCAATAGCGTTTATGGGCTCGCAGTCGCCGATATAAACGGAGACGGGCAACTCGACATCATCGCTGGCTCTACAGGCGAACCCATTATCGCTTGGTACGAGGCACCCCATTGGCAAAGGCATCTCGTCACCGATCAGGGAAGCGGACACATCACCATCGCGCCTTACGATCTCACCGGTAACGGCGCGCCTGACCTCATTGTCGGAAGTGGCTTCAATCGCGGCGTCAACGCCGCAGGTGGATACCTCCAATGGCTTGAAGCACCTGCACAAGACGGACAGAACTGGAAAAGTTATCGCATCGCCGATGTCCCTTTTATCCACCGTATCGCACTCGCAAACCTCTCCAAGAACGCATCAACATCGAGTCCCTTTCTCATCGTTGCATCGATTCGCGGTGAGGACGGTAAGCCCGGCGAATGGCATAGTCCCGGTTCCCTCTGGTGCTATGAATTGTCGGATACCCCGCGTGAAGCTACCTCTTGGCAATCCCACCTCCTTGATGATTCCCTCCACATCAACCACGGTTTGAGTATCAATGACGTTGACCAAGATGGACGTGATGATGTCCTGATTAGTTGCTCGGAAGGATTAATCTGGTATGAACCGCCTGTTGCACCCATGACAGACGATTGGGGTAAATGGGTCATCAGCGACCGCGAGTGTAGCGATACATTCGCCGCTGACATTGATGGCGACGGTATCAACGAGATTTTAGCGATTGAGCCGTGGCACGGGAACAATCTCGTCTGGTATAAAGCCACTGGAGATCTACGAACCGATCCGTGGCACCGCTTTCTCATTGACGACACACTCAACAGAGGGCACTCCCTCGCCGCTGTTGACGTTGATGATGATGGGGTGCTTGAGATTATCTGTGGCTACAACGGCGAAGGCACGAGTTTACATCTCTACCGTCCAGAGGATCTGGCACAAAATCGGTGGAGCAAAGAGACAATCGACGATGGCGGTTTAGGTGTCGGACAGATGCACGTCCTGGACATGAACGGGAACGGCAGACTGGACATCGTCGCCAGCGGTCTCAGCACCGGCAACGTCAAGTGGTATGAAAACCAGTCCAGTTGAGAACCGCTCGCGATCTGATAACTATCCTTCAATCGCTTCAACGTTCGCGCGGGGTAAAGTGATCTGGTGACCATCTTCGAGTTCGACACGCAACACCCGCACCTGTGCCTCTGTCTCCAAGTTCTGAAGTTCCACTGGCAGTTCCGTGACGCGTCCTAATTTGCCGAAATACGGCTCCCGAATGATGCGGACCGAGCTGCCAACCTCCAAAATGCCCTCCATGCTTTCAGTCTTCCCCTCTTCCACCGTTTCTACACCCTCTGATACCAACGGAATCACTATCTCCGGACGGACGACCCCAGCACGAATCTGCGTTGCACCGTTGATAGAGGTTTTCATGCCCTCCCGCGCTTTTAGAAGTGTAAACGTCTGCTCCGCCATCGCGATGCTTCCGAACCCTTCCGTGATAACCAGCGTAATCCCGATCTCCTCAGACCCCGTAATCGCAACACCGAGTTCATAGCCGAGAAGTTCCCGCAGATCCGCGTCGTCAATCCCTCCAGCAATAATGCCTTTCACTCCCTGCTGAACCGCTTCCTGGATTGCCTCAGTCGTGACCAGTGAACCACCGACCAGAATATCCCCCTGATGCTCAGGCAGAATCTGTCCGACAGTCAGCTCATCACTCGGAGAAGAAACAGCGAGAGTCAAATTCCCGACTGTTTCGCCGCCAACCCCGAAGATGCCTTGGATGTAGGTGCCGTAAGTCTCTACTGTGACACCCTCGTTTGGAGCAATCTCCGTTACTGTGCCATCTGTGTAGGCTTTGACTTCCACAGGAATCGGTGGTTCGCGGAGGATAACCTGTCCTGTGACATCGGACACGGCTTCGATTGTGCCGTCAATCGGTGAACGCGCCTGCGATTTGAAAAGCCCAAACAACCCTTTGGTCGTGGCAATAATCTCATCTTTGGCAATAGCTTCACCGACAGGTTTGAGCATATATTCTATAACTTCTTCTGCGGAGACACTGAGCAGGTTGGCAACATTCAGCAGTTGGACGTTGCCCGGCAAATCTGCCTTCGCAACGACGTCCTCTGCCTGAACCGTCGTACCGGCTTCAACGAGAACCTCGCCTTGAAGCGGAAGCCGGCGTTCTTTCTGAATTGTCATCCGCTCGGTAACCTTCAGACCCGGGGTATAGGCGTGCGCCATTAATTAATCTCACTTTCAAAATGTAGTCTGTTTCTATGAGTCCTATAAATATGATGTCTATACCGACTCGGTATGGTTAACCTCGTCAGTGAATACAACAATATATTATACCATTTTCGTTATACTTATGGTAAGATACAATCAGAATTTAAGCGAGGTGGAGCAACAATGTCGAATCAAGGTGTAACCTATAAAACTGACAAAATTATGCCGACATGGGAACAACTCGCCGAAATGGGGCGCGATCTCCAATTTTATCCAAGCGTCACCGAACATCCAAAGGTGTTAACCCAGAATGTCAAAGGGATCCCGATTTTCGATGAAGACGAAATCGGTGAACACCGTCAATACTTTGATACCCTGTTAGCAAGCGTCATGGCAGAAGGCGGAAGCAGTTACTCGATTATCTCCGCACACATGAAATACGGAAAGGTCTATGACCTTCTCACGCACCCAAAGATCGTCGCCTGTGTGAAAGACTTGATCGGCGAGGATGTTATCGGTTGGGGCGCGCACTACTTCTGCAAAATGCCGCACGATCCGAAAACTGTCGGTTGGCATCAAGATGCCGGTTACTGGCCCCTCTCCCCTTCCAAGACTGTTACCGTCTGGCTCGCGATCGACGATGCCGCCGTTGAGAACGGCGCAATGCGATTCATCTCAGGTTCACATCACCTTGGA